>NZ_CP047224.1:300000-600000 GCF_009856525.1 Neorickettsia findlayensis
CTCATTAATTTGCATGAGGAATCTTATGGTTTTGCTAGCGAGATTTTTTCTAAATTGGATAACGTCATATATGATGATACGAGTGATAGTCAAGGTGTGAAGTTTGCCAGGATGGACTTAATTGGAGTGCCTTTCCAAATAATTGTCGGTAAAAATGCTCTTGTCGATGGGACAGTTGAGTTGAAGTTTCGTCTTGATTCAAAGAGAGAAAACCGCAATTTTAATGAGCTTGTTTCGTTTTTTAGTCATATATAGATGTGCATATTTAATGGAGCAGTCGTGTGAATACATCTGAAAATGAACAAATGCGGCTTTTGCGAGTATCTGTCCACTTGTTAAAGAGTGAGAATGCGTACTTAAGAAAAAGAGCTGCTTTGAAAGAAATTACGTTACCGTTTCTTTTTTCAGGTGTTGCTGCTGCTATTGGTTTCTTTGTAAAAGTTGGTATTCCGGTAATATCACAAGAGTGGTTCTCTTATCAAAATGAATTGGCAGCAAGGGTGGTGATGTATGTGTTCGCTCTGTGTATAGTATTTCCAATTCTTGGTTGCGTACTTAGCAACAGCGTAAGAAATATAAGAGTGCTAAAGGCTTTGGATCTATCAAGGTATGAAGAGACAGAACCACTGCAAGGAGAAGGAAATGCTGTTCAGAGATGGTGGAAGAATTTCACAAGTCCAGAGAACTTTGTTGTAAACCTGTGTTACTATTCTATTTCTCTTTTAACTGCAGGCTTTCTTTGTTTTGTTCAATATATTGCAATTAAAGGAATAAGAGAGCTTTTCTCTGATATCGAACAGCATAGAACAGAAATTGTCGTTGGTATTTCGATAGTTATTGGTATACTAACCGCAACTTTGGGTATTATGTTTTCCGTTGCGCTCCAAAACCTGCTTTATCACAGGCAGGCAAGATTTTTTCCATCTACGTGTTTTTCTGTGGATAAAGTGAAGGATATTGAAAGTCAAAGTGATTTTTCTGTTATGCAAGACTTGCGTGTGTGAAAATTTTCCATAGTCTAAATCTCACTGGATATTGCATATGTTGCCTCTTGTTTTTAATATATGGGGGTGGCCTTTCCTATTGTCTTTCTAGGTGATTCTAGGACCTCCCGATGTCAGAGAAGCTTGTATATCATTTTTCCTCTTCTAATACGGACGGGGATGCCTCAATGTTGGATGTGCTCGGCGGCAAGGGTGCGAATCTTGCGCAGATGTGCAGCATGGGGTTGCCGGTGCCGCCAGGATTTACAATTTCTTCAGGTGCTTGTCAGCTTTATCACCACGATAAGGGTCTCTTCCGCAAGATTTTAGAAAAGGAAGTGCAAAAATCCTTGCGAGTACTTGAGGCTTCTACTGGTAAGGTATTTGGATCAAAAGTAAGACCGCTCTTGGTTTCAGTGCGCTCAGGTAGCAAGTTTTCTATGCCAGGGATGCTTGATACCATTCTTAATGTAGGGCTAAACAGTGAGATTGTTGGCTCTTGTGGTAGCAGGTTTATCCTTGATAGCTACAGAAGGCTCATTCAGATGTATGGGGATGTGGTTTTAAAGGTGGAGTCCTATCATTTTGAAGAGGCGCTGTACAACTACAAGAACGCCAAGGGTATCTTAAGCGATAACGATCTCAGCACAAGCGACTTGCACGAGCTAATAGAAGTTTTTCACGAAGTTGTAAAACGGAATTCTCATGCTTCTTTACCGGAGAATGTTTATGTACAGGTCATGGCTTGCATAGAGGCTGTTTTTCAGTCCTGGGGGAATGAGCGTGCAAAGACGTACAGGAGAATTCATGGTATTCCAGAGAGTGTGGGTACTGCGGTTAATATACAAAGTATGGTCTTTGGGAATTTCAATGAGAATTCTGGTTCTGGTGTTTTGTTTACAAGGAATCCTTCCAGTGGTCACAAAGTGATGTTCGGTGAGTACATGAAATGTGTACAAGGAGAAGATATTGTTTCCGGTGTTAGAACACCTAAACCTATTACCGAACTGAAGTCTGAGAATCCAAGATTGTATGAAAAGCTTGAAACAATTTGTCAAAGTTTGGAAAAGCACTATAGGGATGTGCAAGATATCGAATTTACTATTGAGAATGGTGCGTTATATATACTTCAAACGAGGAGTGCAAAGCGTTCTATAGAAGCGGCAATAAAGGTTGTTGTCGATATGGTAAATGAAGGATTGATAACAAAGGAAGAAGCTGTTCTCAGAATCAGCCCAAAATCGCTAGAGAGCTTACTTCATCCTAGAATTGATGATGAAGTAAATCATCAAATAATAGGTAGTGGTCTACCCGCATCACCAGGTGCTGCTTCCGGAAAAATAATTTTCTCCACTGAAGAGGCAGTAAAGCGAGCTCAAGGTGGCGAGAAGGTGATTCTCGTAAAAAGTGAGACCAGTCCAGAGGATATAGCAGGTATGCATGCTGCAGTTGCAATTCTTACGACTAGGGGTGGTATGACTTCGCATGCAGCCGTTGTTGCAAGAGGAATGGGCAAGCCTTGTATTTGTGCTCTTTCCGGCGGAAGCATTGACCAATACTCTCAGATTCTACGTATTACTCCAGGTGTTACTTTGAACAAAGGAGATGAAATTACAATTGACGGGGCGAGTGGTAATGTCATCTTAGGAAATGCAAGTACTTCTGAGTTTAGTTTTTCCGATGAATTTAGTGTTTTCATGGGTTGGGTTGATGAGTTTAGGCAAATATCTGTGAGGGCAAATGCTGAAACGAAAGAAGATGTCGAAGTGGCGTTAAAGTTTGGTGCGGATGGGATAGGGCTCTGCAGAACTGAGCATATGTTTTTCTCCGAGGATAGGATTCATATAGTCCGGGATATGATTGTTGCGGAGGATCCACGGCAGAGAAGTGTAGCTCTAAAAAAGTTGCTTCCTATTCAACAGGACTGTTTTACGGCAATCTTTCGTGAAATGCATGGTAAGTGCGTCACAGTGAGACTACTTGATCCACCGTTACATGAATTTTTGCCAGCTGATGAGGCAAGCTTAGAGAGTTTTAGGAGGCATTCTGCTCTTGAAGAGTCTTTCATACAGAGAAGGATAAAGGCGCTTAAAGAAGAGAATCCGATGCTTGGACATCGTGGGTGTAGGCTAGCGATATCTCATCCTGAGATATATGAGATGCAGCTTCATGCGATTTTTGGAGCGGCACAAGAAGTTGGTGGTGTAAAACTGGAGATTATGATCCCGTTTATCATGAACGCAGATGAGCTGTGTGCCATAAAACAGCTTGTAACGTCGGTTGCGCAGGGGTATTCGGCTGATTATTTATTAGGGAACATGATTGAGTTGCCTTCCGCTGCAATTCTTGCCGACAAGATAGCCGAGAATTCAGACTTTTTTAGTTTTGGAACTAATGATCTCACTCAAACAACTTTGGGCATTTCGAGAGATGATTGCGGAATGTTTATGAATATCTATAAGGAAAAGGGTTTGTTCAAGGAAGATCCGTTTATCTCTATTCAGGTTGAAAGTGTTGGTTTCTTGATCAGGGAAGCTATCAAAAAGGGTAAAAGTGCGAACAAAACACTAAAGGTAGGTATCTGTGGTGAACATGGTGGTGACCCATATTCTGTAGAGTTTTTTGCGTCTTCTGGTGTGGACTATGTTTCTTGTTCACCTTATAGGGTTCCGGTTGCGAAAGTCGCGGCTGCACAGCATTCCATCAAGACAAAGCAAAACAATTAGACTCTTTAGTTGGGTCTTACGGAAAATAGTGACTTTTCAATTTTGTTAATTACCACGCTTAGCACATAGAGGAGTGGAACTGACCTAGATTGCACGTTTCCTGGTCAACGCAATCCTTTCTTGCCAAGTGACTCTCGCTTTGAACGCGCCTTCCTTACCTAACGTTAATTTCTCAGTGTATATCCTTCTATATCTGAAACAGCTATGGATACAGCCTAGAAATTTTCCACTTTCCATCCGATTGAAGAAGATATAGGTACCTTTTGTTCAACCTATGTTCGCCGGCAAGAAAAAACTCCATAGTGTGAGGCTTTAAACGGAACCCTACCCAGTGTTTTGGTCGTCTTATCGGGTCACTTGAGTTTTCTAACTTTTCCACCTCACTAAGAAAGAGTGTTTCACTTACTAATTCTTGAGACTGCTTGGAAATTGTAGTGACAGCTCTACTTTTTCGGGGGCGATAGGCAAAGTTTGTGTCTGCTTCCTTTTCATCGACAAGGAAGATATCTCCACGCCCGATAACCTGTCTTTCGTTCCAGTAAAACACGATCGCTGCTTTTGGATTATCGAACAGGTTTTTACCTTTGGTGCTATTCGCGTTAGTGTAGAATGTAAATCCGTCTGCGCTAACATCCTTTACTAAAACCGTCCTTGCATAAGGAATATTATTCGTACATGTTGCAAGCACGGCAGCAGTTCTATCATAGGCATCAGCATCCTTTTGCCATAGCAAAAACTGTGTGATTGGATCTGCATCCATTAAAAAGCTTACCAAGCTCACTATACATCAATTGTGATGCAGGAATCATACATTACTTTTTCACGCAAGGAAATTTCCATAAAAAGAGGAAGTTGCAAACGCAACTGAGTCACTTATATACCTTGTGTTGATGGTAAAGGAGGGTTTATGGATTAAGACTTCTTTATCCGAACCGCAAAGATATATACAAACCAATGTCAATAGCTATGCGAGATAGGCTAAATCGTTCCATTGACATTTTTTGCAGGGTGACTTGATCTGTTTCCGTGTATATGATGGGCAATTCAATTTACGTGACATAACCGTCTTGTTTGGTACAGTCTATTCTTATGTTAGTTTAAGCTTATAATCTCGATATACATAAGTATATATAATCTATCTTAGATTTAGCCTTTTTTAAGTTCCTTATCTTAGCCTTGAGCTTACAATTGGAATTATCGGTTTATGCCGCGTGTCTTTAGTGGAAGGGAGAAGGGTAAGATTATTCAGTTTCTGGGTCATCCGAATCTGTTACAACTTTTCAGTGATTACATTTTCATTAAAGATGATGTGGTTGAGAAGTTAGCAATTGAAGAGAATGATGAGAGTATAAACGCGATTTTTCTCCTCCTTTTTGCCGATGTTTTTGTAAAGCAGAAAAATGGTATTTGTGATGTTTTCTCCATGACAGTGCTGAATTATGCAGGGCCCAAGAATGAGGGATTTTTTGTGGGGAAGGAGAAATATCTTTTTAAGGGTCTCCTTAAGCTTGTTGCCGAAGAATTTTTTCTTCCTCCTATGGGTGTGGTTCTGCATAAAAAAGTTCGTAGTTTTGCTGAGTTGTTTGATGTTGTCTTGGGAGATGACCCAACAAGCGCTGGTGCATCTAATGATAAAGAAGCTCCCGTGCAAATTTGTTTCAAGGTATTGAGTCAACTATCAAGATACCAAGATGCTGTTGATACCTCTGAAGGATTCGATTATACCGGTACGCTACACAACTTGACTAAGTTGTATGAAGCTATTAGGGAGGGATCCATATCTTTACAGGAATTCTATCTCTGTTACGAGAACGGCATGCTAAGTACGTTGCACAGTTCTACATTGCTCAGTGAAACAAAAAACTTTTTGCACAGAATCCCCGGTTCTAAGTTGTTTATGTATGGTGTCAAATATTTTACTAACTGGATTAAGAGTATTTGGTAATTTTCTTTGCTCTTCATCTAGTTATGAATAGAAGTAATGACTCATGTGGTGTACTTGTATTGGTGGTCTACTGAATGCGGTTATTCTTTTTATTTGCGTCATTGACACTTTTGATGGGGTGTAAGTTACTGTTGCGGTAGTTTGGTGGTACAGCAAGCTGAACGAAAGAACTCTTCCACCCTTTTGAGAAGTTTTTTTATGCATGTTTCTTGGCATATTTTTTGCCGGAATTCGGTGGAGTTTTTATAATTTGCGCTATACCAGAGAATATGCTTCCTTGCGATTCCTATACCTGTTTCAGTGCCATAGTGAGAGAATATTGAGTGAATATGTTTCAGTATTATCGGAAGTTTTTCCTGTGGTGTAGGTTCTTGTAATTTTTCGCTTGTCTTGAGAAAGTGCAACATATTTCTTATAGACCAAGGTTTTCCGTAGGCTCCGCGGCCGATCATAATGCCGTCTGCGCCCGACTCTGCCAAAGCTCTTTCTGCATCTTCATACGTTTTTATATCACCGTTTGCTATTACCGGGATTTTAACAGTATTTTTTACTGTCCGAATGAATTGCCAATCCGACTTTCCCTTATACATTTGTGCTCGCGTTCGTCCATGTATGGTGATCATTTTTATTCCAAGGTCCTCCGCGATTTTTGCTAATTTTGGAGCATTCCTATTATTTTCATCCCAACCGGTGCGCATTTTTAGTGTCACTGGTATTTTAACCGCATTTACCGTTGCTTCGAGGATTTTTGCTGCGTGACATTCATCTTTCATTAGGTAGGAACCAGCATATCCATTGACGACTTTTTTAACAGGACATCCGAAATTAATATCAATAATTTTGGCGCCCATATCTTCATTGATTTTTGCTGCTTCCGCCATTACTTCTGGTTCGAATCCGGCTAATTGGATAGCAGTGATATCTTCTCGAGGAGACAAAGAAATTTTTTTCATTGTATCTTTTGTTTGCAGTATCATAGCTCTGCTTGCAATCATCTCAGAAACCACAAGTCCCGCGCCAAAGCTTTTCACAAGATCCCTGTAGGGCATATCAGTTACGCCAGACATGGGTGCTAGAATTACGTTATCAATGCTTACGTTATTGGTCAGATTGAGTTTCATTGATTTTCCTTAAAATGATAAGATTAGCAAATTCACCAATTAATTTTGTATACAGCCGTTCAATTTGCCCTTTTATACTAAAGATGTCATTCTGGCGCTAACGTTCGAAAATGTAATAGAGAGACCTCGAACCCTCTTCTACCCTGAGTGTTCTTTATTACATTTTTCCACACGAAAAGTACTACGCGAAGCTAAGACGAACTATCAAGGAGCTTCAGTGCCGCATAGTTTGTGAGGTCGCAACCAACTGGGGTTACTGTCACGTAACCACTTTTGAGAAATTGGCAAAACTGCGGAGAAGATGTTGTTTCGATCGTAATATACTTTTCGTTACCTTCTTCATGTGGTCTAGTTTTAATTACAGATTCCTTTTTTTTTAGGACATCGATATTCATATATTGCGGCACGTGTTTTACGCCTATAACCTTGCACTCAGGAATGTTTATGTTCAGCACGCAATTTCTTAGGATGTCAACTTTTTCAAGCATTAAAAGTATGTATTTTTTTATGTGTTGACTGTCTATGTTCCAGGTCATAGTGTTGGGAGTCGAAGAATAAAACTGGCTAAAAGCAAATGCAGCTGTTCCAAATAGCATGCCCTGCATGGCCGCGGCTATCGTTCCTGAGTATAGAGTGTCTATTCCTAAGTTTGCACCAATATTCACACCAGAGAATACAACATCCGGTATACCACTTTTCGTAAGCCTGGGTTCATAGAAAGCTGTTATAACGCAATCTGCCGGGGTTCCATCAACCGAGAATACATTTTCAGCAATTTCTTCAATTTTCAGTTTTTTACCGAGGCTTACAGCATGACTAGACGCACTCCTATTTGTTCTGGGTACGACCGTGACGGTATCCAGGAAGCCAATGCCTAGGACAAATTCCCTGAGAAGTTTCAGTCCTGGTGAATCAAATCCATCATCGTTTGTTATAAGTGCACGCATTCTAGCAGTTTTAGTCGCTCCATGTGATTCCTAAGTGTATACAATTGTGTTAGTTCAGCAAATAGCTTTCATATCTTCATAGTCAAATTTTGCTGATCTTTCAGAAGCCCCCTCGCGAGTGATACCTGAATCCTATAATCACGCTCTTTTGTTGATTACTTGTGGATCAATGAATATTGCAAGTTAACTAATCTCCTTATACCGTGCTTTGTTTCAGGTATTGATAACTTTATTCAGTTAATATGTGCAGACACTATTTGTAAATGAGGTAATGGATTTCCTCAGTTGCCTGGACTACAATTTGAGCTTGATCGTTGTGTCTTTCGCACGTGGTTTATGACTCTCCATAGTTATCCAATTGTTGAACATGAATATGATGTTGTTGTTGTAGGAGCCGGTGGTTCTGGACTGAGAGCCACCTTGGGTATGGCAGGTCAAGGTTTGCAGGTTGCGTGTCTTTCCAAGGTTTTTCCAACTAGAAGTCACACTGTAGCAGCTCAAGGAGGAATCAGTGCTGCATTAGGGAATATCAGTGAAGACGATTGGAGATGGCATGCCTATGATACTGTCAAGGGTTCCGATTGGCTTGGTGACCAGGATGCAATTGAATACATGTGTAAAAATGCTTCCAACGCAGTAATAGAATTAGAGAATTTCGGTGTGCCATTTTCGCGGACATCCGAAGGTAAAATTTATCAACGTCCATTTGGTGGTATGACGACCCATTATGGGAAGGGTCGTGCTATCCGTACATGTGCTGCTGAGGATAAAACGGGCCACGCGATACTACACGCTCTCTATCAACAGTCTATAAAGCTGAATACGGAATTTTTTGTGGAATATATAGTCCTTGATTTACTCATGGATGATGAGGGTTGTAAGGGAGTTATTGCCTGGGACCTAAAAGATGGCTCATTACACAGGTTCAGGGCGCACATCGTAGTGATAGCAACCGGTGGCTACGGTCGTATTTACTTTTCGGCCACAGGTGCACATACCTGTACTGGTGATGGTAATGCATTTGTTCTTAGGGCAGGCCTGCCGCTCCAGGATATGGAATTTGTACAATTTCATCCAACTGGTATTTATGGGGCTGGTTGTTTGATAAGTGAGGCGGTTCGTGGTGAAGGAGGCTATCTGATAAATTCAGAAGGGGAAAGGTTTATGTCTAAGTATGCTCCTTCTGCGAAAGATCTTGCATCCAGAGATGTTGTGAGTCGTGCAATCGCTATGGAAATCCGTGCTGGTAAGGGTGTGGGTCCAAAGAAAGATCATGTCTACCTTCAAGTTTCACACTTAGGTTCCGAGGTTATAGAACAGCGGCTTCCCGGTATAAGTGAAACTGCACGCATCTTTGCCAACGTGGATGTAACGAAAGAACCTATTCCGGTACTTCCAACTGTTCACTATAACATGGGCGGGATCCCAACAAATTATCGTGGAGAGGTCCTTACTATAGATGCTGAGAATGTAGAGAAAGTTGTTCCGGGCTTGATGGCCATAGGTGAAGCTGCTTGTATCTCAGTGCATGGCGCGAATAGACTTGGCTCAAATTCTTTGTTGGATCTTATTGTTTTTGGTAGAACAGCTGCTATTAGGGCTAGAGAGATCATAAAGGCTGGCACAAAGCACTCTCCTATTGATGAGGAGTTAACAGAGCGTGTTCTAGCGCGCTTTGATAGGTTTCGTTATGCAAACGGGGGGCTTTCTACGGCCGTGTTAAGAAAAAAAATGCAGTTGATTATGCAGGAGCATGCCGCTGTTTTTAGAACTCAGGAGGTCCTAGATGAAGGGTGTAGAAAAATGCAGGAGCTCCTCCATGAAATGGATGAGATCAGTGTGACTGACCGTTCACTTATCTGGAATACTGATCTAGTCGAAACACTTGAGCTCGATAATATGGTGTGTCAGGCCATTGCAACAATAGAATCGGCTGCAAATAGGAAAGAAAGTAGAGGTAGTCACGCTAGAGAAGATTATCCCGAAAGAGATGATGAGAACTGGCTCTGTCACACGTTATTTTGGTTCTTACCGGAGAGTAACGAGGCAAAGTTTGCCTACAGGCCAGTATGTCTACAGCCAATGACTGATGAGATAAAGTCATTTCCTCCTGAAAAGAGGATCTATTAGGCTGTTTTCTGCTCACATGCGGGTTTTTATGGATAGTTTTGTTGAGTTAGGCGCCTCACCTGAATGTCGTTTCGTGTGTTTGCTATTTGCTAATTTAATAGGAAGAGGCTAAAGCTCTTTTGTAGTTAAAGCAATTCTTAGTAGGTATTTTTTTTCCACGTAAAGCTCCTCAGGTGTTGAGAGGACTTTGCTCATTTGCAACCATCTGTTGTGCCAGAAAATAGCCGATTGCCCTAATTTCTCTAATAGAATTTTTTCACCAAAGAAGCTTTCTTCTTCCAGAACTCCATGATGAAATTTGATGATCCGGTTGAATGTAAAACACAGTAATTTCTTTAATGACGCTTCAGGAAATTTTTCTGCTATCTGGAATTGTTTTATTGGACCCTGAATTAGTATGCAGTTGTTTTGAAAAGAACCTTTTGTTTCTTCCTCTATAGATTTTTCTAAGAGATTTCTATACTGTGCAATTAATTTCTCTATTTCCATGTTTTCTTTCAAGGGAGGAAAATAGATGTGAAAGCAACGCGAGCGGACTGTGGCTGCAATTTGCTGTAAGTGTCCGGTTATAAGCATGAGTGTTGCTGTCTGTCTTCCTTCCTCTAGTACTTTCAATAGGGCATTTGTTGCACCGTCTGTCATTATCTCGAAATGACTGATGATGATAATCTTCTGATTAGAGAAATTGCTGGTTAGATTCAGAAATTCATTTATTCTCTGTATGTGAGCAACTTTGATAGATTTTTCTTGAATGATCATTAAATCCCCAATCGCTTTGTCAGATTGAAGGATCCACTTTGCATATTTAACTGCGATCCCAAAGATGTTGTCTAAGCTGGGGCCGGTAAGAAGCCACGCACGAGACTTTTGGTACCCAGATAGTAGAACCTTTTTTTGAGCCTTGTACATGTGGGAACGGTAGTGGACTGAGGACTCGAGTTCTATACAACTATACAATATTGTTATTAGTTCATGCCTTGTCAAGGCAATTTGTCTAATCCAGTCTGAGATTGTGTTTAATGCTTTTGTACAATTTGAGAAGTTTAGATTTGTATATGAGGAATAAGTTAGTTGCTAAAAGTAGTATTTGTTCGTGTGGTACATACTTATTTGCTAGTAGTTTATTAAAGTATGCTGATGTAGAATCTCCTCAAAAATCTAGATGATTCTATGACAAAAGCGCTTCTTATAGAGAAGACAGGTGGTCCAGAGGTTTTTAAATCGGTGGACATCAATTTTAGGGTGCCCAGAAGTGATGAAGCTCTTATTAGACACACAGCTATTGGAATAAACTACATAGATATTGAACAAAGAAGTGGCTTTTACAATCTGCATGAGAATACTAGCAGACGGAAGTTGCCGGCGATTGTGGGATGTCAGGGAGTTGGTGTGATAAAGGAGTTGGGTGAGGGTGCGGTTGTGGATGTCCAGCCTGGGGATAGAGTCTGCTACGCCACGATACCATATGGTGCTTACTCTGAAGAACGTGTAATAAAGCTGAAATATCTTCATAAAATTCCAGATTTTCTTTCTGATATTGACGTGGCGGCATGCTTATACAGTGGGATGGTATCCTTCTATCTTACGTGTAGGGCCTATCTTGTGATGAATGATTTCACAGTGATGGTTCACGCTGTAGACACAGATATGGGAGATATGTTGTGCCAATGGATTAAGGCGCGGGCTCCTGGGTGCAAGATAATTGGTACTGTGGGTTCGATGAGAAAATTAGAATTACTTAAGGATATACGCTGTGAGTTGTTACTGAACTATTGTGAGGATCCAGAAGTTCTTAGGGAGAGAGTACATCAATTTACCCGTGGGTATGGTGTAAATGCCGTCTATGACTGCATTGGGAAGGATACCTATATGCTTTCCTTGAACTCTCTTGCACGATTTGGCATATATGTGCTCTATGAACAGAGATCTGGTGAGATTCCTCCTATATCTTGGAAGGCTTTTCGTGCGCGTTCTTTATTTTTTACGCATCCTTCTTTGTTTCATTATGCACGCAATCATGTAGATTCGGTGCTTGCAGTTGCTGAGGTTTTTCATTACATGCGAATCAAAAAAGTAGTACCTAATATTGCTCTTCGGTGCAGAGGCTTGGATGAGATACCAGAGGCCCACAGGCAGATTGAAGCTGGCAACGTAAGTGGCGCGTCTGTCGTTATCTTTTAAATAGTGTGGTTTTTAGTTTAGCTCACGTGACTCACTCAATCTAGAAAAAGCTGTTTTAGGGTCTTTTCTGTGTTGTCTTGAAAAAGAGCTTCCATATCACATGTCCCACCACTATTGTTCCGGTTAGACACCAATGTCGTAGGTCTACAAGTGCCGGCCTATTTGTATGGTATTCGTAGAAGGACGTACAATTTGTGAAATCTGTTGGTCTTATTGCGTTACCACAAGTTCAAATGGGTGTGTGTCTGCTATTTCATTTTATTTCACTGTCCACATTCGAACGCACAGGTTGGAGTTCTATTTGCTTTTATAGTATAAAATGAGTGTTGGTTTTACTGTAGTCTGAAATTTTGTCTATTACAAATAAACGAGCCGTAATATACAAACCCACCAGGGCTATTACTCAGTCTGGGTATAGTGACCAGAAGTGGGTGCTCAAGTTTTATTCTGATGAACCGAAATATGTAGAGCCATTAATGGGTTGGGTAGGTAGTCGTGATACAACCACCCAGTTGGTGCTCAAGTTTAGCAGTAGAGAAACGGCAGAGGCTTATGCTAAAAGAAATGGTATTGACTATACTGTTATTATGCCGCAACAGGTGAAAGTAAGACCAAAGTCCTACGCGGATAATTTTCAATGACTAAATTTTACGATTTTATAATTTCTGGTGCAGGTCTATCCGGAGTTTTGGCGGCGCATTTGTTGAAGAATCTTGGTTTATCTTATTATATCTTTGATAAAAGCAGCGAAGCCTGTGTTGACTTTAGAACTAGCGCTATTAGTTGTGAGTCCGTGCGTTTCTTTGAGACGCTTGGTCTATGGCAGATGATGGAGTCATTCGCTGTACCTATAAACGATATATACACTTTTCAGGAGAAAAGTGGGTCCTTTCTGCATTTTGAGGGTGACAATGCTGCTCTGGATTTCTCAATGAGTTATGTAGTACCAAATCTGGTGCTCCAGGATGTTTTATATAAAGGAATCGATATTAATTACGGTTGTACATATAAAAGTGTATGTCACTCCCATGATAGGGTGCGTGTGGATTTTCCAGATAAAGTGATTACAGGAAGGTACATGCTTGTTGCGGAAGGTAGATACTCTAATACCGCAGGACTACTGGGCTTCAAGATGATACGGTCGAGCTACAGACAGAGTTGTCTAATATGCAATTTGCGAAGCACTGGTAGAGAGCACTCCAATGTTGCGGTGGAGCTGTTCTTAGAAGGTGGTCCGTTTGCGTTGTTGCCGTTGCGCAAAGGTACTGAATTTTCTCTTATCTGGACGGTTAAGTTTCCTTTTGGTGATACACTTGCAAAAATTGATGAGAAGGAATTTCTTTCTGAGGTACGAAAAATCTCAGGTATTGAGTTCGAGAAAATTCTCACGCCGCGGATGGTTTATCCTATTGTGTTAAACTTTTGTATGAATCCACGTAAGGGGCCAGTTATGCTAATAGGCGATTCGGCACACGGGATACACCCAGTGGCCGGTCAAGGATTTAATTTGGCTATATATGATCTAAAAGATCTCCATGACGTGTTGAATAAGTATGGGCTAGACAATTTTGATGAGTTGGCTGACGCATATTTGAAAAGAAGAAAACGCAGTGCTCTTGCTATGGTTGCTTTCACTCATTTTCTTGTTAAATCTTTTTCTTGTGCTTCGCCTTCGTTACGTGCTGCTAGAAGCTTTGTATTGGATGTAATAGAATCGAGTACTCGGTTGAAACGTTTTTTCATGGAGCGTGCTGCCGGAAAAGGTCTGTAGTAATCGAGGGGATATGTTGTCTCTAAGAGTTGGGACGCGTTGTTCGCCATTGGCACTGGCTCAGGCACGTCTTGTCGAGAGAGCGCTTGCACCCTATTGTGCGAAAATCGATTTGGTTGGAGTGAGAACCTCTGGTGATATTGTCAGTGACGTTCCTTTAACTGAAGTGGGTGGTAAAGCTCTTTTTCTTAAGGAGCTGGAAGAAAGACTTCTCACAGGGGAAATAGACATAGCAGTCCATTCGATGAAAGATGTACCCGCGTTTTATCACGGTGATCTTGAAGTTGTTCCTGTACTAAAGAGGGCTATTCCTAACGACGTTTTTATCTCTTTCCGATACCCGAATATGTTATCTCTGCCGAATGGTGCAGTGATTGGAACTTGTGCTCCACGTAGGGTGATACAGCTAAATCAAAGATTTCGAGTTGTTCCTTTGAGGGGTAATATTGCTACCAGAATAGAAAAAGCTAAAAACTTAGACGGAATAATCCTTGCCTTCTGTGGTTTGGAAAGACTCGGTCTGCATAGCATGATTTCAGAGGTTATAGATCCAAGTGTTATGATCCCAGGTGTAGCTCAGGGTGCGCTTTGTGTTGAGTTTAGGAAAAAAGATCGTTTCCTTAGAGAATTGATTCTGAAAATTGCTGATAGAGAAACTATGATTTGTACCGCAGCTGAGCGGGCTTTTCTGGAAGAGATCAATGGTGATTGCAAAACTGCTTTAGGTGCACTCGCTGTAGTGAAAACCAATACTTTACATTTCACAGGGATGCTTGGTAGAGATAGAATACCGCGTTATTTTAGGACTTCTGGACCTTGTTTGCATGCGAGACAAATTGGTAGAAGCGCTGCTCTAGCGCTTTTGCGCATGTAAAATATTATCTTCGTATTTGTTTAGAGCTCATTCTTGCGAGTGTTGTCATTCTTATTGTTCTGAGTGATTTTCCGGGAGAATGTGTTTGTTTGTAAGAGCTATTCCTATTCGTCAAGTGATGCCAAGTGTTAATGCATGGAATAGATTTTTATACTACTTTGCGTGCAAATTTTGTTAAAAAATTATCAGATTTTGTAATTTTTGGAACGTTTTCGGTTATTTTTGTTGGTTGTTTTGTTAGAGCGCAGTCAATAACGGATGTTCATTTCGCAATCCTCTAAATAGCGAAGCAATTTTTTTAAACTCAATAAAAAATTTACTCTTGTAAATGAGAACTTATTGAACAAGCTACATGTATTTCAGAGTGAAAAGGTAACAAGCTCAATTTTCAAAAGAGAAGTATTTAAATTGTCTTGATATAGGAGCAAAGTTTCTCTTCGAGGCTAGTTATAGGAACATCAAACTCCTGTAAAGCGTTTTCATCTGAGACACTGCCGTACTTCAGCATCTTAACTTGCTCGCGTGTTATAATCGGTGCGGTTCTACCTGAGATAAACTTATTTATAGGTTTTAGTAAAAAGCATTCAAGAACTGCAGCTTCGCAGAGCGCCATCCAATAAGGAATTGGTACACATATCACAGTTATGCCAAGAAGCTTGCTAACCAGTGAGCAAATCTCCTTTAGTGTATATCTTTTTGGTCCGACTACTCGATAGGTCGCACCTTCTAATGTTTCGTTCTGCAATATTTTGGCGACAAGGAGGGCCAGGTCGCCAACATAGACTGGTTGTATTGATGCAGTTTTGCAGGCAGGTAGAAGCAAAATACGCAATTTTCTGCTCAGTTTAACGAAGAGATTTATGAAGCTGTCTTCCTCTCCGAAAACAACTCCTGGTCTAATTATTATGCTTTCTGGGAAAGCTGATCTTACCGCTTCTTCCCCATTGATCTTGCTTTTACCATACTCGGTTGCACCCTTACAACCTAGTAGTGCAGAAAAATGAATAAAACGCCGTACGCCACGTTCCGCAGCTATCTGCGCAACCCTCGCGCATGCTAAATGATTAATCGTATCAAAAGAAGTGCTTGGTGTTTCTTTTAGAATACCAACCATGTTTATCACGATCTCAGAATTTCCGATGCCTCTAATGATATCAGCGGTACACCTTATATCACCATATATCACTGAGATCTGGCCTAGATTTCCAGAGAGCTTCAGTTTTTTCTCGCACGAAAAGGAGCGGGAAACAACGGTAACCTGGTAGCCGGACTTTACCAATTCTCTTACTACATAGGAACCGATAAATCCACTGCCACCAAAAACAGTGATCTTTTTCATAACCAAACCAACCAAGGCCCAAACCACCGTTTTCGATATCTAGAAACTTGAGACCCGTTTGTACAGGTGGAGACAGCATTCATCCAAACTACGCCGAGTACGGACGTTTTAGCCTCCTTCAAGTTCTTCTGTAGCTCAAAGTTTTGATACCTTCTACGCATGGCCCAGGCCAAGGCTAGTTTTTCACAGGATAAGAGGAAAAGCAATACATGCATTTATCTCCAATTTTGGTGTTTTCCCTTTGTTAATTTAATCGATTCTACGCTTTACTCTGATTTGGAGTACGTACTTTGATAGTAAAAAAGCAGTCATATATTTCTGAGATTTCACTTTGGAATCAGCTTTCTATACAAATATGCACTCTGCTAAGTCACCGAGATTAATACGTATAATTAAAAGAGTCTATTGAGAGCCCTTTTACTAAGTAAGTTAAATAAACTGATCATAAAGTAAGGAAACTTCATTTCCTATTGTTCTTGTTATTTTTCCCTCTATTTCGAGTTCGACTATTGCCAACAGGAGAGTCTTTTCCGGGATTTTAAGCTCATATGCTAACTGATTTATCGGTACAGATGTACTATCAATTTTTTTGAGGATCTGAGCTTTTATATGGTTCATTTTGTCAGAGTCATAATTGAGTATGGAGAAGGGTATAAACTCTTTGTCTTCGACATCCAAAAGGGTCTTATAAGCAAAATCGTTACGTTTTTTCTTGTTAAGGCTTTGTATCACATCGAGGGCATTTTCGATCAGCATGGCACCCTGTTTTAGGAGTCTGTTACTTCCCGAAAATCTTTTGTCGTATGGTGCTCCAGGTGAGGCAAAAAGATACTTGCCTTGTGCCAATGCGTACTGGGCAGTAAGTAGAGAGCCAGAGTTCTCTGAGGCTTCGATAATGATAACGCACTCGGAAAGACCAGAAATTATTCTGTTCCTGCGTGCAAAATGAACAGATTGTCCTCTCTTACCGAAAGGAACTTCCGTAGCCACTAAGCCACCTCTTTCGATTATTTTTTCTTGTAACCTTTGATTTTCGGCAGGATAATACTGATCTATACCAGTTCCTATTATGGCGATGGTTGGTAGTGTGCTATCAGTGATTTTTAACGCTGCTGTGTCTACTCCTGTAGCCAAGCCTGAAATGATTGTATATCCTTCTTCCGCTAGTTCACGCGCAAGTGAGTAAGCAAAGTTGCAGCTATTAATTGTGGCATTCCTTGAACCTACTATTGCTATGGAAGGGGTGTTAAGTAGTTCTATATTTCCTTTTACTGTAAGTACTGGGGGCGGGTCCCTGATGACTCTTAGGGTCTTACTGTATTTGTTTTCGCAGGAGGAAAGAATACTGGCATTAAATTTTTCGGTTAGCTCAAGTTCTTTGAGTGCATCGGCCTTAGAAAGAGATCTTATCTTTTTCGTGCCTTTTTGAATAGCGGCAAGTTGTTCTAGAGCGTTTTCCGCCGTTCCATATAGCTGAATTAATGAGTGAAAAGTCACTTCTCCAACTGTTCTGGATAATTGTAGCCAGAACAGCAGTTCACTTTTAGATAAATTCTTAATTATCATAAGATATTTCTATTACATCGCGCCTGTGATGTAAACCGTGGATGTAATTTTGGTAGTTAGGCTCTTTTTAATTGCTATAGACTAAAACTAATATCTACCTGGGGGTAATATTGAATATGGAGCAGAATTTTGTAGAAAGGCGTATAATGGGTCAGTTGTGCGAGTATTGGAAAGGTATCCAAGGTGGAAATAAAGTTCCAAAGAAAGCTGATATAGATGTTGATGAGATAGCTCACATAATGCCTTATTGTGTGATTGTCGATGCAAATCAGGAGGATGGAAGAATTAAGTACACCCCCAGTTACGTTGGATTCAAAGTGAAACAGTTTGAAGAGAGTGGTATCTTTCATGAGACGTTTATCCAGTTTGTTTCTCCGAGCACGGATACTTTCCAGGAGTACATAGACGAAGTCTTTCAGACTAAGGAACCTCTTACGGATTCTGGTGAAGTCGTTAATGGTAATCAGGAAGAAGTCAGGTTTAGGCAGTGTGTTCTTCCTTTAAGTGAAGATGGAAAAGACGTGATTTCCGTGATTTGTGCCATAAACTGTAAAGTATACTAGGTAATGAGAGGGTGACACTCTTTCGTCGAAGGGCCATGTGATAATAGCTATCAAGGCCATCTATTTGAACACTCTCATGTGTAGTTCCGGGTGTACAAAGCAACAGACCTGCGCTGCGATGGGTTTCATGGATACAAAGACACCCATCTCAATCAAAAACACGAAAATGACTCCTACGGGAATCGAACCCGTGTTTCCACCGTGAAAGGGTGATGTCCTAGACCGCTAGACGAAGGAGCCTGAAAATGAAAGACACATGCTAGAGCTTAAGCTAGCGAATTTTTATTGTCAACGGCATTGGCAGAGGGTACTTGCTATTAGATAACGCTTCTTTTTATTACTCTGGTTTGTCAACGTATGAAAGTTAGGAGATGACGTTTAATATGTATGATGTTTCTTTGTTGTATTTTTGAAATCTGCATCTCTGGAAGGGCCTATCAAACGCACTGTTCATTATGAGTGGAAAGAGTGGCGGTTATTGAGCTCTTTCTTGGTTGTTTTTGCGTACTACTGGAGTTTTTTTCAGAAGTCGTATTATCTAACTGTGTGCATATATACTTGTTTAATAACATTGCCTTTCTTCTTTTTAGGGAATTTTAATACCATTAAAAGCATATATAAAAGGATAGCTTGTGAAAGAGCGTTTGCTCTGCTAGATCTAAGGCTTATTGTTTTCACTCTTTTTGCAAATGGCGTTACTTAAGTTGGTCATAGAACCTGACCCGATATTGCATGAAGTTTCAGAAACCGTGATTGGTGTATCAGATGAAAAGAGAGAGTTTCTTGGTGATATGCTAGAGACAATGTACCACTATGGTGGTATGGGATTAGCTGCAGTTCAAGTTGGTGTACTTGAGAGAATGATTGTTGTGGATGTTCCACGAGACAAAGAATGGAATTCAAGTCCTCTTAATCATGTAGGATATGAAAGCTCAGGAGGTCCACACTATTTTGTTAACCCCGAAATCATAGAGTTCTCACAAAACTTGGTTTTTGCTGATGAAGGGTGTCTTTCGCTTCCAGAACAGGATTATGAGGTAATGCGCCCGGATACAATAGTAGTTAAATATCTGGACTACAATGGACAAGAGTGCTTACTTAAGGCAAATGGCTGGCTGGCGCGCTGTATACAACATGAGGTGGATCACCTGAATGGAAAATTATATGTGTCGCACCTGTCGAAGCTAAAACGTGATCTTGCAACGAAAAAGGCAGCTAAAATAAAGAAGCGGAACTCCGCATCGTAGGCAAAACCACACCCAGGATTTGCTAGAGCAAAACCAAAAGAGCAACAGAGGAGAAAAGAAAATGGTGGGTAGTAACGGGCTCGAACCGCTGACCTCCTCGGTGTAAACGAGATGCTCTACCAACTGAGCTAACCACCCAACGGTCTACATTGTATATTTTTTCTTGAGTAGATGTAAAGAAGCTGCGATCCTACCTTTAAAAAATTGTATTTGATATTTAGTGGTAGTCACTTGTGTAATCAATCAGTTATAAGAAGTATTGTATTTACTGAGTCGTACAATACGCGAACTAATTTGAGC
Source organism: Neorickettsia findlayensis (assembly GCF_009856525.1). Lineage (NCBI taxonomy): Bacteria > Pseudomonadati > Pseudomonadota > Alphaproteobacteria > Rickettsiales > Anaplasmataceae > Neorickettsia > Neorickettsia findlayensis. The sequence continues at coordinate 319,694 of NZ_CP047224.1, forward strand.
ATCATTGCGTATGGTGGTAGTATTCCACTTGTAAATCCAAGGTATCAAGGATGCAATCTGGCTCTTTTGTCCGTCTTAGAAGGACTCGTGGAAATAAAATTATCCGAGACTTAGTTGCTGAAACTGCACTTTCCGCTTCGCAGCTTATATTACCACTCTTTGTTGTAAATGGTTCAAACATTGAGTTGCAAGTGGATGAGATGCCGAGTGTGTGTGCATATTCTATCGATGTATTGAAAAAAGTAGTAGAGAGCGCAATAACAGTTGGTGTCAGGAGTATCATGCTTTTTCCTCGGGATCCCGGTAAGAGAAGTTCTGAAGCAGAAGAAGCTTATAATCCAGAAAATTTGATCTGTCGCGCGGTTAGAGAACTCAAAAGAGATTTTGGAGGTGATCTTGTTGTAATTACTGATGTCGCAGCCGACCCGTATACGATTGATGGCCACGATGGGTTTTACAGAGACGGAAAAATTCTTAATGACGAAACATTAGAGCTCTTGATAAAGCAAGCCTTAGTTCAGGCTGCAGCTGGAAGCGATATGCTTGCTCCGTCGGATATGATGGACGGAAGAATTTTTGCAATCAGAAATGCTCTCGATCTCGCTGAATTTGGTGAAGTACCAATTATATCGTACTCTGCTAAATATGCTTCAAATTTCTACGCGCCTTTCCGAGACGCATTAGGTTCTACGAATATCATGTTGGACAAGCGATCCTATCAAATGGACTATAGGAATGCAAAAGAAGCCATGCGAGAAATAGAAGTCGATGTTAATGAGGGTGCTGACATCGTTATGATCAAGCCGGCTAATTTCTACCTTGACATAATAAGGATGGCAGTGGATCGGTTTTGTGTGCCTATTTTTGCATATCAGGTTAGTGGTGAATACAAAATGCTAGTTCAATATGGAGGACCTGAAGTGTTGTTGGAGTCGCTAATTGCAATGAGAAGGGCAGGTGCAACTGGGATAGTTACATATGCTGCTGTTGAGGTTGCAAAATATCTAGCATCGTAGCTATTCTTTCGGTCTGTTTCATTATTTTGCTAATCAAAGTGTGAATCGAGCCGGTGACACGATAGGTAAGAGCCTTCTTCTTGAGTCGTCTCTTACTTCACGTTGGTGCGGTCTTTGTAAGTAAAACCAAACTATCAGCAAGAAAATTATGTTGATATGTAACGGACAGGAATTCTCCAATTGAGAATAAAGATTTTCCTATTTCTGACTAATTCGTTTATTCAAAGCATTGATCTCTGCTCCATATATGAAACACAGATTGAGCAAGTAAAAATACAACATAACTACGATTATTCCTGCAATACTTCCATAAATTATGTTCATCTGTGCAAAAGAATGTAAGTAGAACGAAAACGCAATTGAGGTAAGAATCCACAGTGACACGACCATTATACTTCCAGGAATAACATCGCAAAATCCTTGCTTCTCTTTTGGGAAAAAAATATACAAAGCCGATACAAAACAAAAGACGCAGCAGGTCGTGATGGCGCTATATGGTAGCCAATTTGGTCTCTTAAGTGCGTGAAGGAAAGACACATTCTTTGTGAAGAGCGGATATATCGTCGGAAAAAGAAGAAAAGCAAGTATGATAACGGAAATTAAGAGAAATTGTATGACGCTGACAAAACGCCTGAGTATGTACTCTGAAACTAGAGCTTCAGTTCCGAAGTTGTATGCTTTGTTTACTGCTGCCTTTAGCCCTTCTACAATAGACGAAGCTGTCCATACTGCGCCGAGGATGGTAAGTGTGAGGAGGCCATGTGTAGGACCCTCAAGAATCTCCTTGATGTATGGCATTATACCTTCGATGATGTTTTCTGGCACGTTCTCTATGAAAAACGACAGCAGTTTTCTCGTTATTTCATACGAAGAAGCTCCTATTATGTTTGCTATTTGACCTGCGACAGCGGTGAAGAAAAATAAAAATGGAAAGATCGACAGAAGCAGTAAGAAAGATAGGTATCCGGCATACTCCGAGCCGCCATGATACAGCATGTTGTACAATGAGATTTTTAATACCGCGAAAATTCGCTTCATTTTTTACGAGCTTTGTAATTTCACAAGCGACAAGTATCAATACTAGCCATATTATTTGACATTTCTATAATTGTGAAAGAATATCCGATTGTAAGAGCTACCTCGTTATATGAGTCCTTTAAAACAGTTTGAGGTTTTTCCATTAATTCGACTCCCAGAATTTTTCGGTTGGGACGTCAGTTTCACTAACTCCTCATTATACATGGTACTTACAGTTGTATTTGCCTCTCTCTTTCTTTTTGCTGGTGTTTTCAGAGGTAAGGTGATACCAGGACCAATGCAGTCTTTTGTTGAGGTAGTGTGTAATTTTGTGTTGGGAATCATTAAGGGTAATTGTGGAAAGGCCGGTTCGGACTATTTCCCTTTGATTCTGTCAGTGTTCTTGTATGTCCTGTTTGCAAACCTTGTTGGAATGTTACCGCTTCCTATGAGCTTCACGGTCACAAGTCATATAGTTGTGACACTTGCACTTGCAATGGTCGTCTTCATTTTTGTGACCCTCATTGGATTAAAAAAGCAAGGCATGGGTTTCTTTGCCATGTTTCTTCCTGATGGAACTCCTAATTGGATAGCTCCACTGATGATATTTCTTGAGGTGTCTACCTATCTCTTTAGGCCAATTAGTCTTGCCATCCGACTGACTGCAAATATGATTGCCGGTCATACAATACTTAAGGTCATTGCTGGATTTGTATATCCGGTCTCTGTTTTGATAAGCCCTTTATCTTTTTTGTTTGTGGTGGTACTAATAGTGTTTGAGGTGTTCATAGCCATGTTGCAGGCTTATATTTTTGTCATGTTGACCTGTGTCTATTTGAATGACTCACTAGTGAAACACTAACGTGGTTATTTTGTAACGGTATATGGAGTTAGAAGGTCTGAAATTTTTGGGAATTGGTCTCTCTGTCGTTGGTATGTTAGGAGCTGCTATTGGCGTGAGTAATATATTCTCCATGATGCTTAATGGTATTGCTAGAAACCCTGAGTCCGAAGAAAAATTGAAGAAGTACGTCTATGCAGGTGCTGCTTTGACGGAAGCAATGGGGCTTTTCTCATTCGTTTTAGCATTGCTACTGATTTTTGTTGCGTAGATGCCTCAGTTTGATATATCTACCTATTTTGGGCAGGTATTTTGGTTTTCTATTTCCTTTCTGTTTTTATACTGCTTTGTCAGTTTTGTCTTTGTTCCTAAGTTCAATGCTTTGCTAAATGTGCGAGCGTCTGTGTTGAAAGAGAATCGCAAGCTAATAGCTAGAATGAAAGAGGACCTAGAGCGTTTAGAAAGCGTGTGGAATGCTGCTCTCTCAGATGCCCGCTTTGCTGCTGAAAATATCCTTCGTGATGCAGTTATCTCTGTTGAAGAGTTAAGAGGTGGTGTTGCCGAGCGCTTAGCTGTTTTAAATAGTGAGTTAAAAAAGGAAAATGAGGTCCTAATTGACGCTTTTTTTGCTCAGAAGTTGCATGAGCTTGAAGAATTGTTTGTAAAGTTAGTGGAAGACTATTACGTGGTAATCTATACTCCGTTTGTGGTTGGTTCTGGTGATGTTCATGTGGGATCTGTGCGTAAAAAAGCGCTAGAGGATTTTGCCTGTCTTTATGAGAGATTAAGGGGATGTCGGTAGAAAGTGTAGTCATAGGTTTCGCGTTTTTTACTGCGTTTGGTGTACTTGCTAAACCTGTTGTTGGCGCATTTATGCGCTCCCTTGAAGGTCATTCGGGTAAAATAGAGGATGAGATATCCTCGGTTGAAGAAGAGCTTTTGAGAACCAAAAGTTTGCTTGCGACCGCGATGAAGCGTAATTCATACCTTAATAATGAAGTAGAACGAATTATCGCTGATGCGAAAGCCCGTGCCGCAAAGGTATATGAAGAGGGTAAATGCAAAGCAGAAGAGGATTTGTCAGTTGCAGTTGATAGGGTACGCGCTCGTATTAAGAGAGATAACCAAGATCTCATGATGAAGGTAAAGCTCTCAGTATTGGATGGGGTGTTCGAATGTTTGGCTGGCTTTGGCGGAAAATCGCTTGAGAAAGCAGAGCATGAGGCATTGGTGTTATACATGGTTGAGAAGCTTTCCATGGATATTTCTTCTTGCAATGAACAATGAGGTTTCTTTTTCAAAGATTTCCGTACTTGTCTTGGATAGAATAGTAGAACTTGCCGGACAGTCTCCTCTCTGCGATGAATATGATTGCAACGAGGGAGTAGTTGAGTTGTTTCTTCGTCAGGGTGCGTTGTTGATTATTGAGAAAGCGGATCTTGGTGAGATATGGGTTTCTGGCTTATCTATAGGTGCTGAGCGTTTTTATTTAGACAGTGGGTGCTTTGTCAATAAAAGTGGCGAAGAGATAGTTAGCTGGATTGAGAAACTTCTTCAACTTTAGCGGTTCTGATATCTCTATGATTGCTGTTCTCTTGCAAGTCAGTACATCCTGAATTTTTAGCAAGGGATCCCGGCGAACGTATTGAGAGAATAAATCTAGTTCCTGCAATACTTATAGATCTTTATCTTCGAAGAAATCTTCTTCCAACAGTGTTGAGCTTCTTTCTTTTAACTTGATCATTGCCATGCAGGCATTTACAGCGGCAGTTCCATAAGAAACAGATCGCTCATTTGCTTGCTCCATGTTATTTGCCGTTATAACGCCAAAGCCTATGGCAAGGTTATTCTTGATTGCGACATCCATAATCCCGTGACAGACTGTGGATGAAACATAATCGAAATGTGGGGTAGCAGATTTAACGATGCATCCTAAGAGGACATAACCAGCAAAATCTTTAGAATGCAAAATATTAAGTGCAGTGGGCAACTCGAATGCGCCTGGTACGTAAACTGATTTACAAGCTATTTCTTGCTGTTTAAGGTGTTTTACCGCTGTTTGACATAACACCTTGCAGATGTCAGGGTTGACCTTGCTGCAAATTATTAAGATCTTTTTTTGCATTGTACAGTTAGTGATAAATCAAAAGACCGCGCGATTCTAGCATTGGCCAGCCAAAAATGAAAGCAAAGCAGATTCTGATATAGAGCCACAAGGCCAAAGATTAGAGATACCATGAGAAAAGTGATTTCATGACAAAAATGTGGTAAGAACCACATGTGTATTATGGAATCGTTTCCCTAACGTTAAACTTGCCTCAAGGAATGCTCTCTCGGGTTTCCGCTACAGCATTCAATTTTTTAGTAATTAGATATCTACCTATCATAAACTGTTGTATTAGCGAGAGAATATTGTTGAACACCCAGTAAAGCACTAAACCTGAAGGAAAGCTTGCAAATAATATCATAAAAACATATGGCATAGCCTTAATCATAAAAGCCTGTGTACCGTCCTCATAGTGTGAAGGGCTGAGCTTCTGTTGAATGACCATAGTTAATCCAAGTATTATAGGTAGTATTCCTATTGAGAGAAGATCCGGACAGTTCCAATTAATCAAGCCAAATAGAGTAAACAGGTTTGTAGGATCTGGCAGCGAGAGATCAGTAATCCATAGAAAAAACGGTGCCTGTCGCATTTCTATAGTTATAAAAATTACCTTGTAGAGCGCAAAAAACACTGGAACTTGCAACAGAGTTGGTAAACAGCCGGACATCGGTGTGACTCTGTGCTTTCTAAACAGCTCGACACTTGCTTTGTTTAGGGCATCCTTATCATTTTGGTATATTGATTTAATCTTCAAGATTTCAGGTTGCAACTCCTTGATTTTAAACATCGAGATGCCAGATTTAATTGATAATGGCAACATTAGCACCCTAATGAACAAGGTTAACAGTATGATTGCAACACCGAAATTCCCAACAAGTTGATAAAAAATCTGTAGTAATTTTGAAATGGGTTTTGTTATAAAATACAAAACACCAAAGTCTACAGCTCTATCAAAGAGGTAAATTCTCATATTTTGTGCATACTGTTCCAATAGGGATAGCTTTTTTGGCCCAGCGAAGAGCATAGTTTCCTTTGTAATAGAACCACCGCCACGCACTATTTTTTGTGTGTCAAAATTCGTAATGCGGAAGATGTCATCACTTTTGTCTTCGACGTGGCTGACGTAGACTTTTCCGTCCGATGAATTTTCGAAAATCTGAGATACAAACCAATACTTATCTGAAAAGCCAAACCATCCGCGTCGGTTCTGGGTTTCCTCATCGAGTGCTATACTCTTGTTCTTTTTTGTTATTTTTGAGTATTTGAGTTCTATTAGCCGATCTTTTATTACTCCTACAGGTCCTTCGTGCATTATAAGCATGCTCTTATTTGTTTCAGGAAGCCTCTTGGTAATTGTGAAATGTGAGCCAACACTGAGATCATTTTGTGACTTGTTCTCAACGATTTGCTTGAACGTAAACATATAGTTATCGTCGAGACTCATGACTACTTTAAAAAGCAGACCGGACTCGTTGTCCCAAGAAAAAGTGACCGGATTGTTAGGAGTCAAAATTTCAGAATCAGCCTTCCATTTTGTTTTGGAAGAGGGAATCTTAAGGCCAGAATCACCGGGTATTGTCCAGCCTGGATTAACGAAATATGTACCTTTTGTTTTGTTCGGATAAAGGAGTCGATACTGATTTTTTAAGTCATCAGATTCATAATCTTTTAGGACTAGATCATCGAGAGCAAGACCAGTTAATTGAATACTTCCCTCGAGCTTATTACTGCTAATTCTGATTCGTTCTGTATTCAAGGTGCTTTCTAAAGACTCATACACTTTAACACTTTCTCTTTCTTGGACTTCATGCAAACTTTCCCTTTGTGTGGGATTATAGAATACTAGGTTCCATCCGATGATTACGAGAAACGACAATAGAGTTGCTATGAAAACATTGTATGTTTGCTGCATTAAGGATGTTGATGAATGATGTTCAAGTAGTGATAATAACACAAAAACACTCGACATCTAGAAACTTTCTCGCTATATAATAAATGAGACTGTCCCTGAGAGGGTAGACTGAAGAAAATAAGCCTGCTTGTGTCCGTAGCTACTTCTATTAAGACTTCCGTTGGTATGAATATTCAAATTGGGGTTTTTGTTTGTGTGAGCGTATCCATGCTTTCTTTCTTCACTCTTGCTCTTTGAACTGTTCTATGCGCGGTGTTAGTTCTTGATGTCTGGTTTATTGCTTGCATTGCTTGCTGCACTGCTCTTCTTAGCTCTTCTTTTGTCCTGTGTATTTTCGGGTGGTGAGACCGCTATAACAGTGGTGAACCCAGCTAAGTTGATTCAACTTAGGGGTAAAAATGATAGAAGAGTTGCGCTATTGCTTGATCTACACAACGATAGGGAACGTGTCATCAGTACGATATTGTTATGTAACAATGTCGTAAACATACTAGCTTCATCCATATCAGCTTTGCTCGTGATCAATTTCTTTGGGAGCATTGGTATCTTAGTTTCCACTTTTGTCATGAGCATAATAATAGTGATTCTTGGTGAGATATTTCCAAAGACTTATGCAATTAACCACCCTGAAGCACTTGGAATGTATCTTGCCCCTTTCATGGTCATTCTGGTTAAGCTCTTTGGATCACTTGTAAAGTACGTGAACTTAGTAGTAGGTGTTTTAGTGAAGTGGTTTGCTCCATCGAGTGACTCAACTAAGGTTTTTTCTCCGTATGATGCTATTCGTGGTTTGATAATGTTGCACAAAAAATCGTATGTGCAGCAGAATACGCAAAAAAATTTGGAGGTCATTAATAACATGCTGGATCTTACAGAACTGCATGTTGATAAAATTATGACGCACCGTAGAGATGTCTACTCTTTGAACATAAATCTTCCAAAAGATGAGCTCATCCAGTCGGTACTGGGAACGACATATAGGTGGATACCTTTGTGGGAGGAAAGAGATGATAATTTTGTCAAAGTTCTTAATGCCGCCCAACTCAGGATTGCTTGTGCAAATGATCGGGAAATTAAGATAGAAGACTATTTGACTGGCCCTTCTTTCATTCCGGAAACAACCCTTGTAAGCGTTCAATTGCACAATTTTAAGGTGGACAAAGCAGATTTTTCGATTGTCATTGATGAATATGGCAACGCAATAGGAATAGTGACTTTCTTTGATATTATTGAGGAGATCATTGGCGAGGCGATTTATACCCATAATTATAAAGACATAAAAGACAGTGGAGATGGCGGATACATAATAAACGGAAGGATCCCAATAAGGGATCTTAATAAAAAGATGGGTTTCAATTTTCCAACAGACCACAACCGCACGTTTGCGGGAATGATAATTGATGAGATAGAACGCATTCCGAATGAGGGTGAGCTGTTTGAAATGTTTGGTTGCACGCTTGAAATTCTCAAAACGAGGAATAATAAACTCATTTCTGTGAAAGTGAGAAGAGTAAAAGACGTTTGAGAAAGTATGAGTGATGAAGGTTCGCACGTAAGTGTGAAATAAAAGTTTTGTAGTATCGATCTGTCCATTCTGTTGTCTTGATGATGTGTGAAAATAAATTTTGTGCGTGTTATAACTTTAAAACTGCCAGTAAAAGGATTTAGTTTAGAGCGTTATAAATTTATAGGGCTAGCAAATCTTAAGGAGGTTTATGGATAATCTTTGTGGAATTCTGGAAGAGATTCTAAACAGATACACGTACCTTGCAGATAGGTTACGCTATCCGGAAACTATAGCTTCTCAGGAGTTTTCAAAGCTTTCTAAGGAGTATGCAGAGCTTAAGCCAAAAGTTGAATTAATTGCTAGATACAAAAAGTTGAAGGAAGAACAGGTTTATCTAGAACTGTTAGTAAAAAATCCACTAGAGGATCAGGAGATACGCGAAATAGCGAAGTCCGATCTGCAAGCAATTCAAGATATCATCCCAAAGCTCGAGTTGGAAATAAGAAGGATGCTGCTTCCAAAGGATAAAGATGACGCTTTGAATGTCATGCTGGAAGTAAGGGCCGGTACCGGCGGTGATGAAGCCGCGCTTTTTGCGGCGAGTCTCTTCCATATGTACCAGAAATATGCAGAGCGTATGAAGTGGCGGTTCGAGATCATTAGTATTTCGCATAATGAGATAGGTGGATACAAAGAAGCGAATGCTAGCATTAGTGGGTCTGATGTCTTTGCAAAATTAAAGTTCGAGTCTGGTGTGCATAGGGTTCAGCGCGTTCCAGAAACGGAAAGTGCTGGACGTATACATACTTCAACAGCGACCGTTGCCGTGCTGCCAGAACCGGAAGATGTGGATATAAAAATCAACGATAAGGATTTACGTATCGATGTGTATCGTTCTAGTGGTCCTGGAGGACAGTCTGTTAACACAACTGACAGTGCAGTTCGTATTACGCATATTCCAACTGGTATAGTAGTGATACAACAAGATGAGAAGTCCCAACACAAGAACCGCGCTAAGGCAATGAAGGTGCTCAAAATAAGATTGTATGAAATAGAGCGTAATAAAGTTCAACGAGAGATTTCATCGATGAGAAAGTCACAGATTGGGTCGGGTGAACGGTCTGAAAAAACCAGGACATACAATTTCCCACAGGGTAGGATAACTGATCACAGGATCAATTTGACTACTTATAGGATCAATGAAACGGTAAAGGAAGGCGAACTGGAGCCAATCATTGATGCGCTTATGAGGGAAAATGAAGCTCGCATGTTAGCTGGTGTTGAGGCAGGTTTCAACGAAGATAAGTCTTGAGTGTCCTTAAAATCTGTCTTGCAATGGGTCTTGTTCCAGCGAATGTAGTTTTTCGGGTGGATCTTTTTTGTTGTTCGTTATGTGCTACGAAAAATGAGGAAGAATAATGGGAAATAAAGGTTTCTTTACTGCAGCAGTATACGTAGTTGTGAATTTTCTGTTTAATGTTTCCATTATTCTGTGGACCGCCTTATATGGTGTGGTCGTCCTACCTGCGCTTTTTTTGCCTCCAGAAGACATAATAGAAGTGCGTAGGGTGTGGATCAAGGGAATTTTTGTTCTACTGAGATTTTTTTTCAATATTGAGTTCGAGATAAGGGGCAGCGAGAATATACAACTACACAAACAGTTCATAGTTGCATCTAAACACCATTCTCCTTTGGACGTGGTTTTATTGGCTGATCTTTTTCAGAAGCCGGCCTTCGTACTGAAAAGAAGTCTCATCTTTATTCCAATCTTTGGGCTGTACATGATCGCGACAAAAATGATTACAGTTTCCTATTCAGGCAAGTCAAATGGTTTAGATGTACTGAGAAAAATGCTTAGGCAGGCTAAAGTGCTTTCTAAAAATAGGACAATAATTCTGTACCCGGAAGGAGGAAGAACTAAAGTTGGTGAGGAAGTGGAATACAAAAGAGGTATACTGGCTCTTTATAAACATCTAAATCTTCCTGTGTTGCCAATTGCGTTAAATGTTGGTCAAATTTGGCCAGTTGGCTATTTCAGCAATAAACGAAATGGCAAGGCTGTGGTCCAAATATTGCCTCCAATTATGCCAGGCCTGAGGGACGATGAGTTTCTGCAGATGCTACGAGATGCAATAGAAGACAATACAAAACGCCTTTTGAAAAGTGAGAACAAACACCTTCGGGCACTACAAAAGAATTAAGTGAAAAGGTTTCAGTTGCATATTTGGTTATTTCTCTTTGGAGTCTTTTGTATTATCATCAAGCTTTACCCTCCAGGAGCGAAGTAGTATACACTCAGCCATGAATAAACAGCAATTCTACATTACCACCAATAAAGCGTCTGAGAAAAGGTTTTACTCAGAGGTTCCTGATTACAATGAGGAAGATTTTACTACAGTTCTCGAAGAGCGGTTTTCGGATTCTCTGATAAAAGAGGGCGACATGGTTGAGGGCGTAGTGAAATCCATAAGTCCGCACTTTGTTTTAGTAAACCTAGGTCTTAAATCAGAGGGGAAAATTCCTGTTCAGCAGTTCCACGATTTATGTACACTAGAGGTGGGTTCTAAAATTGTTGTGTATGTTGAAAAGACCGAGACTGGTAGTGGTAACCTTGTCCTGAGTTATACTAAAGCACTAAAACAAAAGGTCTGGGACAGGCTTTACGAGATGTACCTCAGTGGCTCCGATGAAGATATAATGGGAGTTATCCTGTATACGATCAAAAGTGGTTGCATTGTTGAAGTTGAAGGGCTGAATGCTTTTTTACCAAACAGTCACCTAGATGTGAGACCGGTCTCTGATCCGGCAACTCTCGTGGGAGTGAAGTTGAAGTTTAGGATTCTGAAAATGGATCCGAAAACGGGAAAGATTTTTGTCTCTAGAAAAAAAGCGCTTGGTGCAGTACATGAAGCCGCTCGTTTAGAGTATATTTTGACAATCAAAGAAGGTGATATCATTGATGGCCGTGTTAAGAGCATTGCAAGTTATGGTGTTTTTGTACAGATACACGAGTCTGACAAAGTTGGTGTTGTTGATGGTCTTCTTTACGTGAACGATATTTCTTGGGCGCGTGTCACTCATCCGTCTTCGATCTACTCTGTTGGGCAAGAGGTGCGTGTGAAGGTGATTGCTGTAGATGCGGAAAAGGGTCGTATATCGCTTGGTGTGAAGCAACTTACGGAGAATCCATGGAAGGATATTTCTAAAAAATATACTCCGGGGAACGTGTATCCTGGAGTTGTTACTTCTGTTGAGGATTACGGTATTTTCGTTAGGTTAGAGGAGGGTGTAGAAGGATTGGTGCATAGTGGTGAAATCTCTTGGACTAGGGAAAAGCCGTTATTCTTACCCAACAGTAAGGTGAACGTTATGCTCCTCTCAGTTGATGAAGAGGGTCATAAGATTGCACTGAGCGTGAAGCAATGTAGTGAGAACCCGTGGAAGAAGTTCTTGGATGCATATGGCCTGGGCGTTGTCGTGAAATGTAAGGTTGTCGAGATAACTGATTCTGGAATAGTGCTGACACTTCTTGATTCTGGATACTCCTACGTTAGGGGATATGTGAGGCTTGCGAACATTAGTTGGTCACAAAATCCTAGAAAAGAATTGAAGCGGTTTACTATCGGCGATGAAGTGGACGCGAAGCTGGTACATGTAAATCCCGATCGTGGTCGTGTGATGTTTAACATCAAATATGTCGAGTACGATCCTTTTGAAGAGTTCGTCTCTAGGGTGAATGAAGGAGACATAATTAACGCAAAAGTAATACGAGTAGAGGATGATGGTATTTATATCGAGGTCAGGGAAGGTTTGGAGTTCTTCACGGCGCAGTCTGACGTGAGTCGTCTTACTGTTGGGCAGCACGTTTCCTTTGTCGTGTGTAGTAAAGATCGTTATTCGGTTAAGCTGGAGATCATCACAGATGAGAAGGCTAGTGGAGCTCCTTCTAGAGAAGAAGAGTGAGGTGTGGTCGTTAGTACATGAATTTTTTGGGTGATGCGTTTGTCGAGAATCTTAGCTTGAGGAAGAGGTTGACTTTTTGGAGGGTGATCACCTTTGTGGTGGTTGGTGTCCTTCTAGTTGTTCTAGGTTCTTCTTTCCGTGGTGGTTTTTTCGATAGTTTTTCTACTCCGTACATAGCAAGGGTAGTTTTTTCTGGGATTATCGATCAGGATACTGTAAGAAATAGCCAGTTTGCTTCTTTTGCAAGCAATCCTAAAATAAAAGCGGTGATCCTTCATATAGATAGTGGAGGTGGAGGGGCCGTTGCTTCTGAAGCACTTTACAACGTTGTTAAGAGTGTGTCTGAGCTCAAACCAGTTGTGGTTGTGGCAAACGGAATAATGGCCTCTGGTGCATACATGGTAGCAATGGGTGCTGAATACATCATTGCATATAATTCCAGCATTATTGGTTCAATCGGTATGATATTACAAGCCCCGAATTTTTATGAAGTCGGAAAAAAAATTGGGGTGAAAATGGACGTTGTTCGCTCTGGAAGGTTGAAAGCTTTCCCATCTGTTTTAGAAGAATTCACGAAAGAGGCGAGATCAGCCATGGAGCACTCTATCAGTGTCGCTAACGAACACTTTTTATCTATGGTACGGGAGCGTAGAAAGATTACAGATATGCGTGTGATGTCAGAGATTGCGACAGGGAAGATTTTTACTGGCAAGGAAGCGCTTGAGTTTGCGCTCATTGACGAGATAGGTGATGAGAGAAATGCAATAAGGTGGCTAAAGGAGAGAGGAATTACGGGAAAAATACGTGATCTTGGGTTTATCTCAAGTAGGGGTTTTCGTGTAAATGAGATTCCTCCCTCTTCTTATCTTTCTGTTTTAAATGAGTTTTTCCGTTACTTGTATTCCCCAGGGCTTCTTGCTGTTTTTTGGGGTGCCCACAGTTAGCTTGGTTTTTCTTTACCAACTTGCTTCCTACTTTTCTGTTTAAATATTGATTTTGTCGTTTCTACATTTCATTTGAGTTATGCATAGTGGTATTTTGTGGTTTCATTTGAAAAAAGCGGGTTTTCTGCTTTTTTTATCTTTCTTCATGGTTTTTGTATCTGGATGTGCTGCTCTTGGTTTAGGAAAGGTTATTGGGCATTTCGTTCAGCTTTTTGCAGTGGAGCAGGTCCCTAGTACGCTATCTCTTGGAGTTATCCTCTTTGCACTTTTTCTTTCTTTAACGGTTGCACTTCGTAGTATTTTTTCCGGGTTGCTTGGAATGAAAGTGGTACAGGGTGTGCTACTTGATTTATATGAAGCCCTCTTAGGGGCAAAGATTGAGACAATTAAATCTAATTCTGTCCAGATTCCAATCATTCTCAGTTCTGATATGACATTTTTGCAGAATTTTTTTGGTTCTGCAGCGCCGGTTTTACTAAGGAATCTAATTACTTTTCTTGGATCGCTCATTGCACTTTTTTATACAGAAAGGCAGCTTTTCATCTATCTCATTCTGGCTATTCCTGTTCTCCTAGTACCGCTCTTATTAGTTGGTATAAGAGCAAAGAAATTATCTTCTCTTTCCGCAGATAAAAGTGATAATTTTTATGCTGAGCTCAGAGAAAATATCACTAATATTCAAATGATAAAGTCCTTTTTAAAAGAAGCGTTCTTCTTGGAAAGATTGAAGAGTTTATCTAAGGGATGTTCAAGTAGCTTTATTCAATATGTGATCACACGTTCTTTCCTTGTAGGTATCGTTGTCGCGCTTGCCTTCCTAGGAACCGTATTTTTTATGAATTTTGGTCTAAGTTCCGTCTACGCAGGTGAAATAAACATTGTTACTCTTTCTGAGTTCGTTTTTTATGCGTTATTTGGATCTAGTTCCATAGGGAGGGTAATGGAGCTTTATCCGGATCTGCGACAGTTTTTGAATGTACGCACCAGGGTTGAGAATTTATATAGCACCATTCTTGCTTCAAGTGAGGAAGAGGAAGTTGGAAAGAAATTGAAGCGTTTTGAAAAGCTCGAATTTAAAGATGTGGGCTTTTCGTATACCGCTGATGGTACAGATGCTGTTTTTAAAGGACTTAATTTCACTATAAATCGCGGAGAAAAAGTAGCCGTTGTAGGTGCTTCTGGAAAAGGAAAAAGTACAATTTTTTCTCTTATTTTAAGGTTTTATACTGCTTGTAGTGGCAGCATACGTATTAATGATATTCCGGTTTCTGAATTATCTCTTGCTTCTGTGCGAGGACTTTTTGCATGGGTTCCACAAGAGTTAAGCATAGTTTCCGGAAGTCTCATGGAAAATATTTGTATGCAAACTTCAATAGAGCAGAAAGAAGAAGCCCGATATAAAGGTGTGTGTATGGCTGCAAATATCCATCAATTACCTAAAGATACACACGTTACAGACCTTTCTAGGGGACAAAGGCAGCGTATTAATATTGCTAGAGCACTGTTTGCTGACAGGCAGGTAATTTTACTTGACGAAGCAACATCTTCTTTAGATACACAAAATGAAAAGGCGATAGAAGCCGTAATTTCGAATACGTCGCGTGACAAGACAGTGATTATTGTCGCGCATAGATTCTCCAGTATTAAATGTGCGGATAAGATAGTTGTTATAGAAAATGGAAAGGCGACCGCTGTGGGAACACACGATGAGCTTCTAGCAAGCAGCCCGTTTTATAAGCAGATGGCGGAAGAGTAGCTCTTATGTGAGGAAATCATCTTCTTATAGATAGGATCCATAGCGTGAGCTATTGGCACGCTATGCAATCATCTGGTCCACCAACAGGAGAAGAACTGTCACTTTTATGTTTATATTCCTGTGATATTTTATATGTACGTTGTATGGACTTCGACCGGCAATAGTAGAGGCTTTTTAGGCCTTTTTTCCATCCGAGAAAGTGTAGATTACTTAGTTCTTTTTTGTGTATATCAGAGTGTAAAAAGAGATTTACCGATTGGGATTGGCATATGTAAGGTGTACGGTCAGCGGCGAGTTCGATAATCCACCGTTGATCCATTTCATATGCTGTTCGGAACACCATCTTTTCGTTCTCATCGAGAAAATCTAAGTGCTGTATAGAGCCCTCATTAGAAATAATAGAAGACCATACGCCATCCGTGTCCTTACCCTTGCGTCGGAGCAAGGCAACTAGATGCTTATTCTTGACAACGAAAGACCCGCTTAGAGTTTTTTGTGTGAAAACATTTGCTGCGTATGGTTCAATACCTGGAGAGGTATTGCCCGCAATGATCGAAATGGATGCAGTCGGTGCAACGGCTATCTTATGGACAAATCGCTCCATCACATCGCAATCCATTGCATCTTTGCAAGGCCCCTTCTCTAGCGCCATTTCCTTTGAAATCTTATCTGTTTCGTGTTTGATTTTTTTAAAAATTTTCAAGTTGACACTTTTTGCAATTGCCGATTCGAACGGAATACTCTTACTTTGTAGGAAGGAGTGAAATCCCATCACACCCAAGCCTATACTTCTTTCCCGCATAGCAGAATATTTTGCTCTGTGCATACAATCAGGCGCTTTTCTAATAAAGTCCTCAAGCACGTTGTCCAGGAAATGCATCACATCGCGTATGAACTGATCATCATGCTCCCATTCATCGAATTTTTCTAGATTTAGGGAAGAAAGACAACAAATAGCAGTTCTATGATTATCGAGGTGATCTTTACCAGTTGTAAGTGTTATCTCGCTGCACAGATTTGACATTTTGACGTCAAGATTAAGAGTTTTGTACACCTCAGGCCTTAGTTTTTGGACCGTGTCAATAAAGAGAATGTATGGCTCACCGGTTTCGAGACGGGCTGTGAGTATTCTTATCCATATACCCCTTGCTCCGACTGTTGCTATAACGGAACCATCCTTTGGACTGACAAGATTCCACTCTTTATCCTCAAGGACAGCTTTCATGAAATCGTCATTTATGACGACTGCATGATGCAAGTTAAGTGCTTTTCTATTCGGATCGCCACCTGTTGGCTTTCTAAGATCTATAAATTCAACGATTTCTGGATGGTCTATTGGTAAGTAAACGGCTGAACTTCCGCGTCTAAGTGAACCTTGCGATATCGCAAGAGTTAGTGCATTTTGTACAACAATAAATGGAATAATTCCCGAAGTCTTGCCACTACATTTCACTCTCTCTCCTATTGAGCGTAAGTTCCCCCAATAACTTCCAACCCCACCACCATGTGATGCAAGCCACACATTTTCATTCCAAAGCCCGACAATTCCCTCTAATGAGTCTTCAGTTTCATTGAGGAAGCATGAAACAGGGAGCCCACGACTTGTACCACCATTACTAAGAATAGGTGTAGCAGGCATGAACCATAAGTTGCTTATATAGTCATATAATCTACATGCATGTTTTTGGTCATCAGAGTAATATTGAGCTACTCTTGCAAAAAGGTCCTGATAACTTTCACCATTCTGTAAATACCTATCTTTGAGAACTGCTTTTCCGAAATCCGTAAGAAAAGAATCCCTTGAGGGCATTATACGGACTTTTTTCTCGTCTGGAGCACCATGACTACAACGAGAAAGTATAGAAGGATCTAACATTTTAACTTCTTTGTTCATACGAGGTGACATCATTTCCTCAGACCAGTTCCGTAACTACGTACATGGTCATAAAGTCTACATATAGTGAAAGGATTGACAGATCCTACCATATTTATAATGGAAATCAATATCGGGTAAGCATGAAAAATTAGTAGCATGAGAGTGTGTTTGTCATCTGAAGCGACGCACATGATAAAATTATTTTGGTTCTTTCTTCTATAAAGAGATTAGCAATTTGAGCTTAAATAAGCAGCGTGTCTAGAGGAAAATTGATTGATGTGCTACGTAAAAATTATCATTGAAGAATAGTTATTGCTGTTGACAATCTAATCACTTATGAGAGATAATCGCTGTAATGTCCACTATCGCGGAATGGAGCAGTTTGGTAGCTCGTCAGGCTCATAACCTGAAGGTCGCTGGTTCAAATCCAGCTTCCGCAACTTGTTTTCTTAGAAGTTTAGCTATTTTTTCCAAGCTAAATCGTTCCTCTCTTTCGTTTTAGGTATATGTACGATCAACAGAATGTTTTCGCGAAGATATTGCGTCGGGAGTTACCTTGCAGGGTTGTCTATGAAGATGATGAGGTTCTTGCTTTCTATGATGCCTTTCCTAAGGCTCCAATACATGTTCTTGTAATACCGAAAGGGGAGTTCATTTCTTTTGATGATTTTATATCGGCATCGCCAGTTGGGGTTGCTTCTTTTTTTTCGAAGGTTGCTCATGTTATCGACCTTTTAGGTGTGAAAGAAGCTGGATACAGACTTGTTACAAATCATGGTAAAGATGGCGGTCAAATAGTAAAACACTTTCATGTGCATATTTTAGCTGGCAAGCGAATGTCTGATGTAGCTTAGCTACTCATGATATGGAGCCACCAGAATTTTCTCAATCCGCATATTTCTCAGGTGCCGGGTTAGCCAAGTCTTTTAAGAAGATAGGGAGCTGCTTTTAGTAGCGTTGCCTAATTTGTTCTTGGTGATGTCATTTTCAATACTTGGGGTGATTGTAAAGCTTCAGGGTATAGTTTGCCGGATGGTAAACCGGTCCAGTTGCTGCGTTCGCAAGGCTCATGTACAATCTTGACTTTCTTTATCTCTTATTCTGCCTTTGAATATTCATAGGATACTGAAAGTTGCTACCTGGAATGTTAATTCCATAAGGCAACGTGCTGAGGCTGTTTCAGCCTTTCTTGTTTCAGAGAATCTCGACGTACTTTTTCTACAGGAGCTTAAGTGTCAGGAGAGTGATTTTCCATTACACATTTTTCACGATCTTTCCTATAACGTGATTTTAAAGTGTCAAAAGGGATATAACGGGGTTGCGATAGCGTCCAGATTACCAATTACCAAGGTCTCGGATGAGATTTATATGGATGGTGAAGCGCGATATATAGAAGGAGTGATAAGTTTTTTTGGTAAGTGTGTAAGGTTAATAAGTGTATATATACCTAATGCCCAAGCAGCAGGTTCACCGCGCTTCGAATACAAAATGCAATTCCACGATGCACTTGCTAGAAGGATCCACGGCTACCTTTTAGGTAATAGTGAGATCCTACTCTTAGGCGGTGACATGAATGCCGCACCAGAGGATATAGATGTGTATGATCATGTTAAGCTCGATGGATGTACAGGCTTCCATATTGAGGAGCGTAGCAAACTCAGGGAGTTACTCAATCTTGGACTATTTGATACGTTTAGAATGAAATACCCAACTAAACAAGAGTTTAGTTGGTGGGACTACAGAGGTGGTGGATTACAGAAAAATGAAGGAATGAGGATAGACCATATTCTTGCTTCTGCCGAAGGTATGGATCATCTTTTAGATTGCTATATATTGAAAGAACTGCGTCACATAGCAAGACCTTCCGATCATGTTCCTGTGGTGTGTGTCCTTGATGGGTTCTGAGAAATATGGCCAGAGCCATTTTTAGCATTGTTTTAGTGAATAGGGATTTATTTTTTTACAGACTGAATAAATGAAGTTTCTTCGCACTTTTTTATGGAGTTCTGCGCTTTTTTTTTATGTGGAGCAAGCGGGTGAACTTTTTGCTATCAAGGAATGATTTTTGTAGGGTAGTTGGAAACCCTATGTCCTTTAGATATTTCCTAACGCAGGATCGACCTCGCTATGGCAATAACTATTATTTTTCTGGGATTATATTGCAAAAGTGCCTCTGCACAACACGAAACTGTGGCACCCGTAGTTATAACGTCATCAAGTAAGATGATGGATGCATCCTTTAGTGCAGCATGGTTTCCTATTCTAAATGCGTCCTGTAGATTTGTTTTTCGTCGATATGTAGACAGGTTAAGTTGTGGTGGTGTGTTTTTTATTTTGTGGAGGATATCTAGTCGCACTTTTACGTGTATTAACTTTGCCAGTTGCATGGCGATCAATGCTGATTGATTGTACTGTCTTTGAAGCAATCTAACGCGGTGTATCGGTACCGGTATGATAAAATCACATTTTTCGAGATCTTCCTTAAAATGCCGCAGGATTATTTTTGCCAAAGATTTTGCTATAAATGTCCTATCATGAAATTTTATTTTTTGTATGAACACTGAAACGTAAGCATTATAGACAAATACAGCTTTTGCTTCGTCAAACTTAGGCTTCGATGCGGCACATGTGATGCATAAATTTGAAGTCTTCATCTTTCTACCGCAACAATAGCAGTGTAAGTGATTCTTCAAGAGATGGACTTTGTTTCTACAAGGTTTACACATACCATATTCTGCCAGTTCTTCTTTACTGGAACATATTATGCAGCAATCTGGGAAAAGAAATGTAAGAAAGCTTTTAAAAGTGGATTCTATTACTCTCAGGGCTTTTGTAAAGCTATTTTGTTTTAAGATAAATCGTTGGTTTTTGTATAGGTTGCTCAAGATAAGCAAAAACCGTTCACTAAAGAGTTTCATAGCTTATAACAGTAATATGAGTCTCTTAAAGCCTTCTTTTATTGTTTGAGAAACTATTATAAAGGCAAGAATCTACTTCAGCTGATTGCATTGAAGATAGTCTCACACATACAGCACTTAGGTCGCTATCTTTGTTTATGAAATGCTGACTTCTCCAACTTAATGCAGCGAGCTACGCAGAGTGCATTATATCTAAAATTACGAATTCTCATAAGCCACTCCACGTGCATTCTTTCCTAGAAGCGCTAGCGGCGCCGCAATGAAAATCGAGGAGTAAGTACCTATAGCTATACCAGCCAGTATTATCAAGGAAAAAACTTGTATATCTCCACTAGAGAGGAATGCTACCGGAGCTATTGCAAGCATTGTCGTTACAGATGTAAGGATTGTTCTAGAGAGTGTAGTATTGACGCTTACGTTAATGCGCTTGGCTATGTTTTTTATGCCAGTGTTCTCACGCAACTTATCGAAAATAACCACTGAGTCATTTATAGAATATCCAACTATTGCCAGCACTGCAGCCACCGAAGAAGTATTGAACTCCAATTCGTAAGCAGAATAGAGACATACAAGTAAAGCAATATCGTGCAATGTCGTCAGCACACCGGATAGCGCAAAAGCAGGGGTAAACCTAAAAAACAAATACACAAACATCGCAAGCACCGAGAATACAATTGCTATGCCACTCCTATATATTAAAGACTTGCTTATTTGTGGGCCTACACAATCTATTTTGTCGTAGCGAAAGTTATACGGTTTGAGAAAAGTTTTTATTTTCGCTAGGCCATCCTGAAAATCTTGCGACCGCACTTTTATCATTAAGTGATTTTGGTCTTCCAAATAATGTATAGATGCTGTAGGTAAACTATGATTCTTCGAGAAATCATCCCTGAGCTGTGTTATATCAATGCTTTTCTCGGAATATACCTCGAGAACCATCCCACCCGTGAAATCAATGCCAAAGCTCAAGCCTTTTGTTTCAAGAGATATGAACGTTGACACAAGCAGAATCGAACTTATAAGGAAGGCGACCTTCTTATACCTAGCAAAGTCAAAACTGCATTCATCTAAGAGGCTGCTTATGATGAATCTCACCTACGATACCCAAAAACAGAAATACTATTACCGATGTGTTCAAATTGCAAATTCACGCTCCATTAGGCGCACATAATGAAAATCTTGAATCACCCAAATCGAATTAGTGCTCTTCTTATTTGTGCTAATTCTAAGAATGTGATGAAACTTCTGGTTCAATACATATGTACAATTCTTTTTAAGATTTTGATTGAGACGTTGCGTTTTGCCTCACCTTTTTTTGCTTGTGTTCTCTCATTCATGTGACAATGCGTATCTGATTCAGTGTCTAAAAACAGATGCTTAGATTTTAGCCCGTTTTTAACTTCATATAATTTATCTTCGTATCCCAGCTTTTAGATGGAGCGGATATATAAAACAAGTTTTATCCGTGAAGTTAAATTTAACTTTTGATGCGACGGAGTTTTCTCTAGAGTATAGAGTAATTCTTAAGGTGAAAGATGCGTTCCATTTAGGTATACAGAACGCTTTCTTTATTCCAAGAGAATATCTTGTATGCTATAAATTGGTGTGATCTATGTACATTGAGCTATGGAAGAGGAAAGAGACGATCTTGGTATACAAGCGTTGCGGTATCACTCTAAGGGCAGGCCTGGTAAATTAGGGGTTCATGCCACAAAGCCTCTTCTTACGCAGGAAGATTTATCACTTGCTTACTCGCCTGGGGTGGCTTATCCATGTTTGGAGATAAAGAAAAATTCTCTGGATGCGTATAAGTACACTTCTAAGGGTAATTTGGTTGCAGTTGTTTCAAACGGGACGGCTGTTCTTGGTTTGGGAAATCTTGGAGCGATGGCCTCTAAACCCGTCATGGAGGGGAAGGCTGTACTATTCAAAAAGTTCGCTGATATAGACTCAATCGATATTGAGGTTGATACTCAGAATATAGAGGAGTTTATCCTTACAGTGAGGAACATAGCTTCCACTTTTGGTGGTATCAATCTTGAAGATATTAAGTCACCAGAATGTTTTGAAATAGAGGAGCGTCTAGCGGCAATGCTAGATGTTCCAGTTTTTCACGATGATCAGCACGGTACGGCAATTATCGTGTGCGCGGGTCTTATAAATGCTGCTGACGTTACAAAAAGAAAGGTGGAAGAGCTTAAGGTAGTCGTAAACGGCTGTGGCGCAGCAGGTATAGCATGCATCGAGTTAATGAGGAAGATCGGGGTTAGTGACATAGTGGTCTGTGACCAAAGTGGTGTTATTAAAAAGGGCAGAGATTTTCATGAAGGTGACCGAAAAGCTTTTTATGCTGTTGATGTAGATGCGAACACGCTTGAGGAGGCGCTGGTTGGTGCAGATGTATTCATTGGTTTATCCGCTGCGAACGTTCTGAAGCCGGAGTGGTTAACTGGGATGAATGTGGATCCGATAATTTTTGCTTTGGCTAATCCGGATCCCGAGATAAAGCCCGAGTTAGCAAAAAAGGCGCGTCCGGATGCAATAATAGCAACTGGCAGATCGGATTATGATAATCAAATTAATAACGTTATGTGTTTTCCATATCTGTTTAGGGGAGCGCTTGATGTTGGTGCGAGCAAATTCAATACTGAGATGAAGCTTGCTGCTGTGCATGCGATTGCTGCAATAGCGAAAAAGCCAATCTCGATGGAAGTGATGGATGCTTATGGGAATTCTCATATGCAGTACAGCAAGGAGTATATACTTCCAAAGCCTTTTGATCAGCGCCTTATTGCCGAAATTGCTCCGGCAGTTGCACGTGCAGCAGTTGAGACAGGTGTTGCAAAGAAACCAATTCATGATTTTGATGCGTACAGGGATGATTTAATCAGACGGTTAGCTTCGGGTGCAACGACCCTTTTCGGGGTTGTGAGTAGTGTGCTCAGGGAGAATAAAAAACGCGTCATTTTTGCAGAGGGTGAAGAACTTAAAAGTATTCGGGCTGCGCTTCAGTGGCGTGATATGGGGTATGGTACCCCTATTCTTGTCGGAAGAAGCAGTGTTATAGAAGCAAAAATGGATGAAATGAATCTTCGCAATCGTGAGGGTTTTGAAGTGATAAATGCAGTTGTTTCACAGAGAAGTGGTGAGTACGTGGAGTACATGTATAGCACCTTAAAAAGAAAAGGCTTTCCATATGAAAGATGTGTCAGTGATGTGAACACAAATAATGATGTGTTTGCCGCTTGTATGCTTGCGCTTGATGATGGAGATGCAATGATCACCGGCCTGACATCCAGTAATGCTGAGGATCGTCTTAAGGGTATTATGCCAATCGTTGGTGCTGCAGGTGTTGTTTTTGAAATGTCGATTATTGTCACTGATACAGGTACCCTTTTTATCTGCGATGCTGGTATTAATGATGCACCAAATGCAGAGGATATTGCGGAAGTAGCTATAAAGGCTGCCGAAATAGTTAAAAGTATGGGATGTGTTCCGAGGATTGCTGTGATTGCAAATTCGAATTTTGGGAGTGTAGATAGTACGAGTGCACTAATAGCACGTGAAGCAATTGAGATACTGGATGATTTTGGTGTTTCGTTTGAATACGAGGGTGAGATGGACCTGGATGTAGCTTTAAACGGAAAATCTAGAAAGCGTTATTCTTTTTCTAGGCTTACGGATCGCGCCAATGTTCTTATCGTTCAAAATGTGGAAGTTGTTGATGCAGTGTGTAAGTTCTCCAGGGGAGTTACTGGAACAAGTGTCATTGGGCCTCTATTATTTGGATTGAAAAGATCCGTGCAGATAGTGCGTTCATCTGATGATGCTACAGATATTCTAAATCTTGCTCTGATTGCTGCGAAGACAAGTTCCCTATAAGTCGATCTTTGTTTGTGGGTTTATAGAGTTGACTACGCATGACACGATCTCATCGCTTTCGGTTCTTCTTCGTGTTTTTTCTATGGTAAATGTCCGTCTCACCTTTAGGAGAATGGTTATTCGAGAGAATAGGTGAGACTTTTTTATCTAAATCAAATGTCCCATCTCTTTGAAAAATCTTAACTGAGCTACGGTTATATTTTCTGCCATGAGTATTGCGTACAATCTATAACCGCTTTTTAGTAAATGCTTCTCCCTTATTTGGTGAGCAAAAGCCCCTAAAAAGAAAGAGGGGATTCCTGTCAGAACAAAAGATGCTGATGGTTCCAGTACTGTTGAAATCTTGTACACTAACGCCTGGAATAACATGAAGATTGCCAGGAAACCCCACATCCGATGAAAAGCAAGCCAAAAATGTGAGAAAAAAAATGCTGAAAACGAAAACGATGAGCTCAGGTAGATAAACTCTCCCTTTTCCGGAGGCAAGTCTTCGGACTTTATTTTATGGTAAACGTAAAATGCCTTCATTCCTTGTTTTCAGTATCAAGATCTGACTCCAATTTTTCTAGTGTTTCCCTGTCTACTTTGTCATCTTCAACGTCTAATGAAGATTTAGAAACAACCTTTTTATCATCAGAAGCCTTTTTGAGGAATGGCTTCCCTTCAAGTAGGGTTGATAATTCCTCTCCTGTAAGGGTTTCATATTCAAGCAATGCTTTCGCTATCCGATGGAGTGAGTCTAAATTCTCATTGAGAAGTCTAGTAGCTTCTTTAAGGGCGTCTGTAATAAGTTGTTTAACCTCATTATCAATGAGATTAGACATCTCAATTGAAAGGATATGATTATTTGGATCATTCTGTTCACCATAAAGGAGTGGACCGACTTTTTCACTCATTCCCCACTTTGTAACCATTGACCTTGCTAGGTTAGTTGCTTGTTTTATATCTGAAGCAGCACCGCTGGTTGTTTTATCATCTCCAAAAATTATCTGTTCAGCAGCTCTTCCACCCATTGCAACAATTAAATCAGCGTGCATCTTTGCTCTGGTGAAGGAAATACGATCATGTTCAGGAAGTCGCATTACGAGTCCCAGAGCTCGTCCGCGAGGGATAATAGTTGCTTTGTGTATTGGATCTGATGCCTCAAGTTTCAAGCTAGTGACAGCATGTCCAGCTTCGTGATAGGCAGTCAATAACTTTTCTTCTTCTCTCATGACGAGAGATTTTCTCTCCATTCCCATGAGTATTTTATCTCTTGCGTACTCAAAGTCGTCATTGGTTACCACTTTCTTGTTCCTGCGAGCCGCGATAAGCGCCGACTCATTGACTAGATTTGCAAGATCCGCGCCAGAGAATCCAGGTGTACCTCGTGCTATAATTGAAACCTCAACATTTGGTGCGGTAGGAATCTTTTTTAAGTGAACTTCCAATATTTTTTGTCTTCCTGCTATATCAGGAATAGAAATTGTTATTTGTCTGTCGAATCTACCTGGGCGTAATAGAGCGGGGTCAAGCACATCTGGTCTATTTGTGGCAGCGATAATGATTACGCCTTCATTTGCTTCAAAACCATCCATTTCGACTAAGAGCTGATTCAGAGTTTGTTCGCGTTCATCATTGCCGCCACCGAATCCAACTCCGCGGTGACGTCCAACTGCATCAATCTCGTCTATGAATATCAGGCATGGGGCATTTTTTTTGCCCTGCTCGAACATATCTCTGACCCTACTTGCGCCAACACCGACAAACATCTCAACGAAATCTGAACCAGAGATGCTGAAAAACGGAACCTTCGCTTCTCCAGCAATTGCTTTGGCTAGCAATGTTTTTCCAGTACCTGGAGGTCCTATTAGCAGACATCCTTTAGGGATTTTTCCACCTAATTTTTGAAATTTCTTTGGTTCTCTTAAAAACTCAACAATCTCGGCTAGCTCTTCTTTCGCTTCGTCTATCCCTGCGACATCATGGAAAGTTACTTTGTTGCTCCTGTCACTCAGAAGTCTTGCCTTTGACTTTCCAAAAGTCATGGTCTTGTTACCTCCGGCTTGCATCTGCTTCATAAAAAAGATCCAAACACCGATTAGAAGAAGCATTGGAAACCAGGATATGAGAATGTTGAAGAGTAAACCCAAGAAGCTGTCTCCAGAAGCTACCTGAAAGTCAACATTATTTTTTCTTAGAAGTGGAATCAGTTCGGTGTACTGAGTAGCTTTAGTATAAAAACGCGTCCCACTTTTCAATACGCCCGATATGTCATAGCCCTCTATTACTATTTTTTCTACTTCTCCTTTCTCCACGAGGTCCAAAAATTCTGAAAACTGAATTTTCTCGTTTCTGACTCCAAAACCAAAGTTCAGTGCGACCTGTCCAAACAGAAGAGTTACAAGGATTATTATCCCCATCCAGAGAGAAAGGTTTTCTAAAAATTTTTTCATCGAGTTTTCGGCTTAAAAAGGAAGGCGTAACACTGATTATAAAATTTTTCTCTTATTTATCAATTGTGCTGGTGTCGTGGTTTTGATCGTAATCTCTGTAGTTATACATGCAAAGCAACTTTATCGATTTGGGTGATAGTGAATTTTGGTGTTATAGCAATTTCTCCATACAAAGAGGGCTACTTTTCAGATCGGTATGTCCAATGGAGTGATGTTTGACATAAAAAACTTTTCATAAATGTGTCAATATCATGCTATCTTAATAGTTCTATTATCCTTTCCCCTTTATGAAATTCACTTTTGGATGGTTATTAGAGCATCTAGATACAACACTTTCTTTAGAGCAAATTGTTGAAGCACTGATATCTTTGGGTTTTGAGGTGGAGAATTGTCATTCGATAGGGAGAGGTTTCATCGTAGCACAAGTTACTGAGTGTAATAAGCATCCAGGGGCAGATAGATTGAGTCTCTGTAAGGTTTTTGATGGTGTGCAAGAACTACAAATTGTTTGCGGTGCACCAAATGTGAGGGGTGATCTTAAAGTTGTACTTGCGCAGGTCGGTGCGATTCTGCCATCTAATATGATGAAAATTAAGAAGAGCAAAATCAGGGGATGCGAAAGTCTAGGAATGCTCTGTTCTCTTGGGGAGTTAGGACTTCCTGGCGAGGATAATGGAGGTATTATTGAGCTCTCTGATGATTACAGGGTGGGGGATACTTTCACAATTGATCCACTCATTGAAATTGCTGTTACACCTAATAGGGGCGATGTATTAAGCGTGCATGGCGTAGCAAGGGAATTAGCTGCAGGAGGATATGGCGTTCTCATTAACACGTGTAAAGCATCCTTTGACGACTTGTACACGGAATTTAACTATGAAAACGGGTGTCATGACTCTGGTAAGGTAATGGACGTTACAGCTGATCACGATAGGACCATGTCTCATTCTCGTATAGTTTATTCTCAGAGCAACGCAATGATTGACGAGTTAGCTAACAATCCCTTTGAGAAGAGTACGAATGCGGAAAGTAATGCAGATACTCTATTTAGCGTTTGTAACCCAGCTGCCTGCCGAAGATTTTCTGGATTAGTGATCAGAAATGTAACGAATTGTATCTCTCCAGAGTGGCTTAGGAGTAGGCTGGAAAGAATAGGTGTAAAATCGATTTCCGCCCTCGTAGATATAGCGAACTATATAATGATCTCATACGGGTTGCCACTGCACATTTACGATCTGGATAAAATTGCTGGTGAGATTTTACAGGTATCTGTATCAGATGAGGAATATCACTTTGCTGCCTTAAATGATAGGGAGTATCGAGTACCAGCTGGGTCGATAATCATTAGGGACCGAGATATGCAATTACATGCAGTTGCCGGAATCATAGGAAGTAAATTAAGCTCTTGTACATTATTGACACGCAATATTTTTATCGAAGCAGCTGTGTTTGATCCAGTAATGGTTGCTTCTACAAAAAGGGCTATGAAAATCAGTACAGAATCTGCTTATCGATTTGAACGTGGCGTGGATCCAGATTTTACGGAAAAAGCGCTAGGACTTGCCGCTCAGCTGATATCTGATGTTTGTGCCGGAAAACAAGGAAAAATAGAGAGTTTTTTCACTAAAGATGAGAGAAAATTCATAGATTTTTCTTTATCATTTTTTACCAAACTTACTGGTATAGAGATCGACTCAGATAAGGCAGTTCAGATTCTTAAAAGACTTGGATTTGCAGTACATATACTGGATCAGTGCGTGCAAAAAGAAGTGTATTATGAAAATCCTGATCTTAGAAATAAAAAAAGCTTAGCTACTGAAGACTCTGTGCACGACACCAATATGCCAACTGATCAGTTTGGGATTGGTTCAAAAGAGGATTTGCAGATTTTCAGAGTTGTTCCTCCCAGTTGGCGCAACGATATTACCACTCAGGCGTGTATAGTTGAAGAGCTTCTTAGAGTATATGGTTATGCTCAACTGCGCAGTGTCCCTCTGAAAAGTAAGATTCCAGTAATTTTTAATACTTCCAAGGAGGATAGAATTAGGGAATTATTGCTGAACAGAGGATTTTCTGAGGTGGTAACATGGCCGTTCATGGCAGAGAAGAAGTGTTCTGCTGATGAAAACCTCTTGCTTATTAAAAATCCGCTAGGTGCTGAGTTCAATGTTATGCGACCTAGTATCATTCCTAACTTGGTTGAAGTTGCGCAAAGAAATATCAAAAACGGGGTTCAGATCATCAAGATTTTTGAAATAGGTAAAATTTATTCAACTATCCGTGAAGAAATGATGGTTGCGGGTCTAGTCTGTGGTGACTCATTTCCGAGAAATATGCATGAAAAAGCTCATAAGATGGATTTTTTTGATGTAAAAGCCGATGTAGAAGCACTTCTAACTTCTTTAGATTTAGAGGGGAGATACTCTTTCGAAAAATGCGATGGGCCGTCCTTATATCATCCTGGGAAAGTGGCTAACGTAAAAATTAAAGATAGAGAAGTTGGTTTTGTGGGTGAATTGCATCCAAGAGTTGCTTCAAATAGGCAAATTATCGTGTTTGAGTTATTTTTAGCTAAACTTGCCTGCAGTCTTCAGTTGAAGGAAAACACTTTTAGCAGATTTCCAATTGTCGAAAGGGACTTTTCCTTCGTATTTGATCTAGACAAAGTGCCACTTTGGGGTGATATTGAGAGGGGTTTGCACTTGATCAGTGGTTCCATCAAAAATGTGACTCTCTTTGATAAGTATGAAGGTGATTTTAAGGGAAAACGGATGTTATCATTAGCCTTTCTCGTAAGTATGGAAAACCAAAGACATGGTTTATCCCAGGAAGAAATCAAAAATCTCAGTGATCAAATTATACGTTTTATAGGGGAAAACTTTTCGGGAACCTTGCGTTTGAGTTGTTGAATACCTCGAGCAGCCTAAGTGTAAAGTTAATTCAAATATGGTACCAGGGGTTCTGAGATAAATTTTATTAGAGTATGGAAATAAGATTGCAGTCATTGCACGATGGAGCGCGCTTTACGATTCTTGATTTGGGTAGTGATAGGCTTAAATGTGCGACGTTTAAGTTTACAAATTCCGGTGAGCTCGATTTGGTTGGTGCTGCCGAAGTACCTACGGTTGGTATAAGGGGAGGCGCTGTAATCAACATAGAAAAGGCGAAGCGCTCTATAACGGATGTTTTGGAGGCGGCTGAGAGAGTGTCAGATGAAGCAATAGATGGTGTGTATGTTATTACTTCTGACACCAGTATCGCTGGAAGGCACTATGGAGAAAAAATCGAAATCAAGGATAAGAAGATTTCTGTTGCAGATGTAGAGCTTATTAAGAAAAAAATTGCTGATAGAGTGAGTACTCCAATAATACACATGTCTCAACAAGAGTGCTTTATAGATGGAGTACAGAGTGTTTCTAATCCGGTTGGAATGTATGGCAGATGCTTAAGTGCGTCGTTTTATGTTGTGAGTGGCATTAAAACTATGATGCTCAATTTGGAGAATCTTATCTCTCAGTGCAACTTGAGATTTTTAGGGTGCTCATTTGCTCCATATTCAGGTGGTTATTCTGTGTTATCCAATGATGAGAAGGAAGTTGGTGCGCTTGTCGTCGATATGGGCGCAGTTTCAACAACGAGTGCTGTCTTCAAAGATGGTCGTGTGTGTCATGTTGCTGGAGTTCCTATTGGTGGATCACACGTTAGTAAGGATATAGCTTTTGGACTGAATATTGGTGTTTCAAGTGCGGACCTACTAAAAAAGGATCGAGCAGCTCTTTTTTTGGATAAAAATAATGAGAATAATCGCGTAGATCTTTCTCTTTTTTCTGATGTCTCACACCTTAAAGAAATTAGCATGCGTGAAATCGCAGATATGGTGATCCCACGTTTGGAGGAGACTTTTGAGCTGCTCAACGAGAAAGTTAAAGACGTTAACTTTTCTACAGTTGTGCTTACTGGAGGCGGTAGTAAAATAGGGAATATTAAGCATATAGCAGAAAAAGTTTTCTCAAAAAAGGTGCGTACTCATGGAAATACGAAAGCGCGTAATACACATTATGGGCCTGAATACAGTGCTATTTTTGGTTTGGCAACAATGATTCTTGATTTGCGCAAGGAAGCATTGGAAAAGAAATCGGTGGGTTACATAAGAAGAATTTTAAACGCTGTTTACATTAAGGGTGACTAGTAGTGGGTATTAAATTTTCCCGGTGCGAATTTGCGTGCGTCGGTTACGCTTAATGCTGTGATTCCACTTGATATAATTTAGTGCAAATTCATCTAGAGCTTACGCGTCGTGCGTTTAATGATGATCGGTATGTGGGATCATGAAATGTTGCTGTGTATATAAGTGTGGGAGTTTTTCCTGCATACGTTTGTCGCAAGAGGTTTTTAAATAGTGTAATTATCTGAATTGCCGCATATTTGGTGTATGGGTACCCGTCCCAGGGGTAGGCATTGTGTCTGCACGTGCACTGCTAAACTGCTCGAACCACCAAGCAGAGCTTACATCACCCACTTTGCAGGGAGGAAATAGCGTCTACGGCAGTAAAAAACTGCGTCCTGTTTCTTTTTCTCTCGAGAGAAGCAACTGGGAAAAACTAAATCCAAAAAGCGCAAGAACACTTCCGGCGACCAGCAAATGAAAATACTCCGAAAGACCGCTATAGGAGAGATAAACAATAGTGGTTGCAACAAGCATCTGGAAGGATGCCACTCTGCTTAGGAGTCCAAGGCCAACTAAAAGCGCTGATACAAAGTCGCTCGCTGTGCATAAGACCGCCCATAGAACACTTCCCAGCAGTGAAAATTTGTACTCACACAAAGCAAGCAGAAAGCAAGATAACAATCTTGACAATCTTGAGAGACCGCAATAGAAAAAAACCCCAACCATCCAGAGCCTTATAGTCAAAACCAGTAATGGGACAAAATACTCTTCGAGAACGACCGGTACGCATCTGAGGATGCTAAAAAGAAATCGCGTTTTGGAGTCCAATCTTAAGAAGCGAGAAGCATAAGACGAATGGCAAAAATTGTATACCTGTTTTTCCATTAAAGCAAGAGAGTTAAATTCTATCCACACTTTAGTGAGCATTGAAATTGTATTTTAATTGCCGTTACACAGCGTAAACTATATACTGTCTGGCCCTATTTATGCGCTTGCAAAGATGTTAGAATCCCTACTTGTTGGCGTAAGTAAGTTGATGATGGAAGGCTATATCTTCATTGGCCTCTTTTTTCTTGTAGCGTGCTTTATTAGCTGTGTGATGCTTATTTTGCCGGTTTTTATCGCACCTTCTTCGCATGAAAGGCACAAGGGCGATAGCTACGAGTGCGGCTTTGACAAATTAAGCTCCACTGGTGAGAGGTTTAATGTTCGATTTTATTTAGTGGGGATACTGTTTATTGTCTTTGATCTGGAGATAATTTTTCTTTTTCCATGGGCTGTAACTGCTAGAGAGCTCGGTCCTACGGCTTTTGTTTCAGTGGTAGTCTTTCTTGCTATTTTGACCGTTGGTTTTGTTTACGAGTTTATTTCGGGTGCACTAGATTGGAGGTAGATACTCTGGTTGAGAGATTTATTGTGTTGGTAGATCTTTTTATGTGCAGAGATTTTTTTTGTTCGTCTTGTGTAGTGCTTTGATGTTAGTAATTTTGCAGTGAGTAAGTATCGTTTTTGTCTTCCTGGTCGAGTTGCGTCAGTTTTAGTGGTTTGTGAAAGTAAGCTAGACTGTTTTTGCTTAATTACTTGATGGATTATGAACAATAGTTTGAGTGGTGTAGATACTCTCCCTAGTGGTGGCAATAGTGGTTATCTCGTTGCTAAACTTGATGACCTTATAAATTGGGCCAGATCCGGTTCTTTGTGGCCGATGACTTTTGGTTTGGCGTGCTGTGCGGTTGAGATGATGCATTTTACTGCTAGTCGATATGACATGGATAGATTCGGAATGATTTTCAGGCCGAGTCCGAGGCAGTCTGATGTCATGATCGTTGCTGGTACCCTAACTAATAAGATGGCACCAGCGCTTCGCAGGGTGTACGATCAAATGGCTGAGCCCAAGTATGTAATCTCAATGGGAAGTTGTGCTAATGGTGGAGGATACTATCATTACTCTTATTCTGTCGTGAGAGGTTGCGATAGGATTGTACCCGTCGATGTATATGTTCCTGGTTGTCCACCTACCGCAGAAGCGCTTTTGTATGGTGTTTTATGCCTTCAAAAAAAGATAAACCGTCAGAGAAACTTTATCAGGAGATAAACCGATTTACCGAATATGGCTATTGACACAAGTAAAGTTGATGCTCTAATTAATGCACCTGGGCAGTGTATTATTAATTCCTCCCTGGAGTCCCTGGTTGAGCTTATCTCTTATTTGTCTTCCTGTGGCTTTGAGCAGCTGGTTGATATTTTTGGGATAGATTACTTGGAGCGAGAAAAAAGAATTGAAGTTGTTTACCTTTTACTCGATTTAAAGAGTAACAGAAGGTGTTGCGTGAAGGTATGTGTGGATCCAGTCTCTGAGAAGGTACCTACATGTTGTGGTGTTTTTTCAGTCGCGAATTGGTTCGAAAGAGAGGTTTATGACATGTATGGTGTGGTTTTCGAAAGCCATCCCGATCTTCGTAGGATACTTACAGACTACGGTTTTGAAGGTTTTCCGATGTTGAAGGACTTTCCTCTTACAGGTTATAAAGAGGTAAGGTACGATCTCGAGTCGAAGGAAGTTGTTTATGAGAAGGTTGATCTTTCTCAGGATTATAGGTCGTTCGATTCTCTTACTCCATGGGAAGGGGTGGTGGGTCACTTAAGTCTCCCACTTGATGAGAAAAAAGAGTAGTTATGTGCCCTTGTGGCGGAACGGTAGACGCGGCAGACTCAAAATCTGCTATCCTCGTGGATGTGCTGGTTCAAATCCAGTCAAGGGTATTTAGAGTTTTTCAGGATTTTCTGGCTTTTTTATTTCGTGATTTTTTGCCTGGCTCTGTGATTTTATCCCTCAATTGAACAAATGAGAATAGCAATTAATGGTTTTGGTCGCATAGGTAGAGCGATTTTGAGGATATTAATAGGTTCTCCGTGCGGTGAATTGGAAATAGTAGCAGTAAACACGCCTAGCTCCATTGAGAATTGTCTACACCTTTTGAGATATGATTCTGTACACGGAAAATTTGAGTGTTCGATGTCTTTAGTTGGCGACAATGTGGCTATGTTAAATGGTGTACCAGTTCAATTTTCTAGAAAGACGGATATATCGCTTCTTGATTGGCGTGCTCTAGGTGTTGACATCGTTTTAGAATGTAGTGGGGTTTTTAATTCTCATGCTAAAGCGTCGGGTCATCTTCGAGCTGGTACGAAAGCTGTTTTAGTTTCTGCACCTGTTTCAGATGCAGATTCTATCATAATTTATGGGGTGAATCACCATTCTTTCACTCCTTCTGACAGAATAATTTCAGTCGGTTCGTGTACCACTAATTGTCTCGTACCGCTAATCGAAGTAGTACATAAAAATTTTGGTGTTGAAGCTGCTTTTATGACTACCATACACTCATATACGAACGACCAAAATGTTGTTGACAATAGTCACAGGGATTTGCGTCGTGGTAGGGCTTGTGCGACATCAATTATTCCGACTACAACGGGGGTGACAAAGATTATAGGGAAAATATTCCCTGATTTGGATGGAAAAATTGATGGCGTTGCAGTCAGGGTACCGACACCCAATGTTTCAATGGTGGATTTGACAGTTACTACTTCTAGAGCGGTTACTGTTGATGAAGTAAACAGTGCATTTATCAAAGCAGAATCTTCTTATTTAAGTGGTGTTCTCTCAACTTGTGCTGAACCACTAGTTTCAGTGGATTTCAATAAAGATTCTCATAGTGCGATAGTTGATCTTACTGGTACTTATGTCGTTGATGGTGGGTTGCTACGTTTGAGTGCCTGGTATGATAACGAGTGGGGTTTTTCTGCGCGTATGTTGGATGTAGCTAGATTTATTAGTACTAACTTATAAAGTTATTATATCTTTGTTCCAGCGATTCGCGAAATAGTATGAGTTTTACTGTACGCTGGTGTAGCAAAAAGATCTTTTTTATACGTCCAAGTACTTTGGTGTCTATATTTTTTATGTAGTTAGTTTGGATTGGAAAGTCACATACTGTATTACGGCGTCAAAATTCGTTATGTTTACGGGAACGGTTTGTGGTGTGATTGCATGGGTTGCTTTTCTTCAAGTCGAATATTGCAGTTGCATTGAGCACTGCAGATGTGACATGACTATCTGACGCAAAATAGTAATGAACGTTTTCAAGTTATCTGTAAATGATTGATATAGAAGATGTAAAAGACTGCAGAGTAGTTCTTCGGGTCGATTTTAATGTTCCGGTTAATCAAGAGGGTTCAATAATTGATTTTTCCAGGATTGCGGTAGTTTTGCCAACTATAAATCTACTTTTAAAAAATGGTTGCAGTATATTATTGGTCTCTCATTTTGGTAAACCAGCTGCTGCTATTAAGGAGAAATTCTCATTTGAGAAAATTATTGGACAGATTTGTCGGTTTACTGGCTTGAATATACGTATTGTATCGGATCCAAGTGATGAACTTCTGCTCAAACATGGGGAGATTGTACTCTTAGAAAACATAAGATTCTTTACTGGTGAGGTGGAGAACGATTCTAAATTTGCAATGCTCATTGCAAGACACGGTGATGTGTATGTAAATGATGCTTTTTCTGTTTCGCACAGGGAACACGCATCCATAGTGGGACTACCACAATTTCTTCCATCTGCTATGGGTTTGGCATTTTTACGGGAATATCAAGAGCTAGACAATGCAGCTACAAGGAGTACCGTCGCAGTGATTGGTGGTAGCAAAATTTCAACGAAGCTTCCATTAATACGAGGTCTTCTGAAAAAAGTAAAAATGGTAATATTGGGTGGTGCTCTAGTAAATATGATATTGCGTTCTAGGGGTTATAGCATAGGCAGATCCATGTGCGAGGATTGTCACTGTGATATTTCATTACCTGAACTTTTTATACCATTTGATTTCGTTACCTCACGTGGGGTTGAGGATCAAAATTTCCACCTTACTGATGCCAGGATGATCCCTCAAGATGAAATGATTTTGGATGTAGGGCCGGCATCGCTCATTGCAATGAAGAGCATTCTTTCAAAAGCAGAGAAGATTTTATGGAATGGTCCAATTGGTGCTTTTGAATTTGAGCCGTTTTGTGCTGGTACAAATGCGTTAGCTCAATTTATTTCTTTCCTAACAAAGAATGCGAATATCAAGAGCATAATAGGAGGAGGCGATACCTTAGCTGCAATTAAGTCACTCCAGGAGCCATGTTTTTCCTATATTTCTACATCTGGGGGTGCTTTTCTTAAATTTCAGGAGGATGGTACACTTCCTGGGATAAAAGCCATCAAGACGAGCCCTAACCTTGGTTAATTGGAAAGAGGGGCGTGTATAGGAAGCATGAAGTTGTATATGATAACGAAGGCGGGAGCGCTATAAATCAGATATGAGTTGAAGTTTCATCTCATTTCTCTATATATCCGGGAGCTTGAATTGTACCCTCTCTTTTTTGAATTTAAAGTCTGAAACTTCCGCAGAAGGAAATCTTTTTTTCAAAAATGACACGAGATCTTGCACAAGTATTTCTGGAGCTGAAGCGCCTGAGCTAATTCCGATTTTACCCACTCCTTTAAACCAATCGAGTTGGACTTCATTGTAATTATCTATGAGAAATGCTTTTTGGCATATTTTCGATGAAACACGCATTAGATTCCGTGAATTAGAACTGTTGGTAGAGCCAATTATCAACATTAGGTCTACTTTTTTTGCAAGTGCTTTTACAGTTTCTTGTCTGTTTTGAGTTGCGTAGCATACATCGGACTGCCCGACCACATTTGGGAATTTTTTCTTTATCTTGTTTGTCATTGTTGTCACGTACTCAAGCGCAAGTGTGCTCTGTGTGACGTATGCTAATTTTCCAGCTATTGTGGGGAGATTATCTATATCTTCGGGCTCTTGGACAACGTAAGTTTGTGCCCTGGTTCTTCCAACTGTTCCGATTATTTCAGCATGATTTCTGTTTCCTATGACTAGAATAGTAAAACCTTCTTTTTCAAATCTCTGGACCTCACGATGTATTTTTGAGACCAGAGGACAGGTTGCATTTACGAGTACTAAATCTAGTGACTTTGCGTATTTTTCAATTTCTTCAGAGACACCGTGCGCGCTGAAAATCAGTACTGACTCTGGTTCTACTTTAGTGATGTCTTCTATAAAAGCCACACCTTGTGCTTCGAAATTCTGGACAACACTGGAGTTATGAACTATTTCATGGTAGACAAAAATTTTTTTTCCTGGATACCTTCTTATTGCTATCTCCACTGTTTCTATTGCACGTTCAACACCTGCGCAGAAGCCTCTGGGGGAGGCAATAAATATTTGCATCTTAGTTTTTGTCTTTACAGTTGTGGCCTGTGTACCCGGTAGCACTCAGCAAGGAATTTGTCAATTCTGACAGGGTCTCTGTACATTGTAGTATTAGCATTATTATGCTCCAAGTAAAATTCTTTGACCGGCTTTGTGAATGTTTCAAACAGAGATATACTTGACTTGGATGCCTTTTTAGTCCTGTTAGCAGTGTATCTTTGAGGATTCTTCTATCAAATGAAAAAGTTTGGAACGGCGCTGTGTCAGTTTGATCGGGATTTGATTCTGCAATACGGCGGTGCTAGATTCCTTATCTATTATCATTGGGGGGAAATCATCGGTGAAGATGAGAGATTTAATGGTGTGACGGTCAGGCAAGTTTCATATAGCGGCATTGGGAATATTATTACAGTTCACGTGCGTGCGAGAAACTCCGGAAACGCAGTGAAACTTCGCCACTGCATCGAGGAATTGGAGGAACGCATAAAGTTATGTGCTAAAATTGACTGTGCAATCAAGATAGTGTTGTCGCTATGATCTTGATAACTAGGCCAGTCGAGGATGCGATATATCTACAGCAGCGGCTACGAAGTTTGAACATAGAAAGTCTTATGGAACCACTCTTTGTTCTCCAGCCGCTTTGGTTTGATGTTGCCGAGCTCATTGCTGCAAAGATTGTTGTTAGTAGTAAAAACGCGATTAGAGCGCTCACTTGGGCTAAGGCAAGTAGAGATTTACAATTGTATACGATGAGTGACAATATTGCTGAGTTTGCAATTTTCAGTAGATTTTCTAATGTTGTTTCCTGTGGTTGTGGTACAGCTAATGAACTAGAAGCTTATGTGCTTTCCCACTTTAGTAAAGATGAGAAAGTTATTTATCTTTCTGGAGCGGAGATAACGAGGGACATTGTTTCTTCATGTTTAGAAAGGGGTTTCAAATCAGTAGAGCGTCGAATCTGTTATATGATGTGCCCGGTGAAAGAGTTTTCTAGTAATGTCTATGCTGCGTTAATGAGAAGAAACATTAGTGGTGTAATCTTGCTTTCGGTTCAGGCTGCGGTTTTATGCAAATCACTATTTCTTAAATATGGCATAAGTCCAAATTTTTTTTCTTACTTTGTTATGAGTCCCAGGATAGCATCTACTTTGAGTTGTGATACAGTTTACGTATCTAGTGTGCCCACTTTGGATGCTCTTGTTGATGTAATAGAAAGGCATTACTATGTTGAGCGGAAAACTTAACTCACTAGAGTTATACTTACTATAGGTTTGTGAGATGGTGTGTGATCGATTGTCTTACTGTTTAGGCGTGTTGTGTTTAAAGGATTTTTGCAATGTTTGAGGGGTGTGACTATTTAGTAAAGAAAAAGATCTTGCAGTCTAAATCGGGTACTTTTCTTGTTGCGAAAATATCGAATCCTCTTTCTTACAGAGTTTTTTCTTATGATCAAAGGAAATGTGAGGGGTATCTGCTTGAGTTAGAAAAACGGATGCTTGCGGCTGGTTTAAATATCGTGGCATTTAAGCCACCAGTTATTCTGATTCTTGAGAGTAGTGCAAGTTCTGTGTGGAGCATATATGAAAAGATAACAGAGATTGCTTCTTCCATATTTCTCGAGTACGTGAGCTTTGCTGTAGGTTACTATGTTTTTTCGTTTGAGGCGCCAAGTGAAGTGATAAGAAAAGCCTTCGCGGCTGTTTCTTTTGGTGAAAAGGAGGGTAGTGGGGTTGTCGATTATGCAAGTTGTACTTCGCAGTTGCAAGAATTCTCGGATGCAGTTGCAAAAGCTACGGTGCTGCACAGCGCACTGAGAAACAACGAGTTACTAAACGTCTTTCAGCCAATTGTTGATATAGAGACTTCACGTGTAATTTTTAGTGAATTCCTATTGAGGGTTAAGGGCGAAGAAAGTATCAGGAGTTGTATAGTTGCAGCGGAAAAAACGCATTTGATTTCTGTAGTGGATAAATTTGTTTTCAAGCGCGTTGTTGAACTTCTTGAGCGTCATAGTGATTTAAGATTGTCATTTAATCTTT
The DNA here is from genome assembly GCF_009856525.1 of Neorickettsia findlayensis. Classification (NCBI taxonomy): domain Bacteria; kingdom Pseudomonadati; phylum Pseudomonadota; class Alphaproteobacteria; order Rickettsiales; family Anaplasmataceae; genus Neorickettsia; species Neorickettsia findlayensis. The sequence continues at coordinate 358,360 of NZ_CP047224.1, forward strand.
CCATGCTAAGTGCAAGTGACGAGTTACAGATAGAGGGATTTTTAAAATCCTTTGCTACACTGCAATTCGTTGCAAAAAGGCTAGTTGTAGAGATTACGGAGGGAATATTATTGTCTAATACAGACAAGATGTTTGACTTTATCTTTAAATTAAAATCTCTTGGATGTGGTATAGCTCTAGATGATTTCGGAAAGAATTTCTATCTCCCTTTCTCGCAGCTTGAGAAATTACCGATAGATTATCTTAAGCTTGATAGAGAGTTCGCTGGGGAAATTAAAACTAGTAAGAATGCTTCTATTTTTATTAAAAGTATTCTTGAAATTGCAAATAACTTGAACATTAAGGTAGTTGCGGAGTTTGTTGAAGACAAAAGTGTCTTTGATTTGTTCAAGGAATTAGGAATCAGATATATGCAGGGTAACTATCTATACGAGGCCAGTTCGGAGCTAAAAGATTCTGTAAGTGCATGAAGAAAATCTCCATTTTGGGTTCTACTGGTTCGGTTGGTTGTCAATCTGTTGATGTGGTCTCTCGTTTCTATAGAGATGCAATTAAGGTTGACGCACTGAGCTGTCATAGTAACCACGCATTGTTAATACAGCAGGCGCGTTTATTATCTCCACAAAAGGTTTTTGTTGCTGATGAGTCTTCTTATAGGGAAGTCAAAACTGCTTTATGTTCACAGAATATAGAAGTCATACTTGATCGAGAGATCGAAATAGGCAATGCACTTTGTGACAATGATATGCTTATTGTAAGCATTTCTGGAATTGCTGCCTTAAACCCGATATATAGCGCGATAAGTCGAGGGATTAAAGTTGCGACTTCCAATAAGGAAAGCCTTGTGTGTGGAGGTAGTCTACTCTTACCCTTTGTTGATAAGATCATTCCTTTGGACTCCGAGCATCATGCTGTAGCTAGGTTATTGCGTTCCAAACCTCCTGCGTTTGTCTCAGGAATTACTTTAACTGCTAGTGGTGGACCGTTTTTTCGGAAGAGAAAGAGAAATATTACGGTTGCTTGTGCTCTTGCTCATCCAATTTGGAAGATGGGTAAGAAAAATTCAGTGGATTCTGCCACTATGATGAATAAAGTGTTGGAGGTCATAGAAGCACACTACCTTTTCCGAATACCTAAAGAAAAAATTTCTGTTCTGATACATCCAGAAGCTCTAATACATGGAATGGTTGATTTTTTAGATGGTTCTCAGCACGCTTTTATATCCCTACCGGATATGAGAGTTGGGATAAATAATGCCCTTGCTGGATTGGTTGAAGGCGGTTATGAGAAGACCTATGCCTACGGTAAGGTTCCTTTGGCAACGAGAAAATTTACATTCTATGCCGCAAAAGAGGAGGAATTTCAAGCGCTAAAATTTCTTAAAACTGATCAAGAAATTGTGCTGAGTGCGGTAAATGATCTTGCTGTAGAAGATTTTCTTGCTGGGAAGCTAGATTTTCATAATATACCGGACTTCATTTCCTCTGGGTTGGACAAATTTCAGTACAATAAAGCTGATGTTAAGAACATTGGTGACGTCTTTTCTATTTATGATAAGGCTCAGTGTGTATGTAAGAGTGACAACAGTGGCTCATTTTTCAAGAAGTATCACCCGTTAGTATCAGGCGTGTAAACTTGTGTTGTAGATGTTTGTACCTACTGATTTTCCAACGTGTCTTTCTATTGCAGCGAAAACCGGTTGACCCTATTCTGTAAGTGCTGTCGAACACAGGATTAACTAACTTTTTTTTTGTGTGTAGAATGCTACGCTTTTTATCCTCTAACAGTCCACGCGAGGGCTCTAACAAGTTATTGCCTCGTATACTAAGGGCAGGAAAGCTATACTTTTAATGGGTCATACTTGCTAGGTGATTTGTTGTTCGATTTGTGAAGTTCAACAAGTTTTTGAGCAGCCTCCAGAGGAGACTCAATTTCCTGATCAGTACCTGTGTGCAATGTAAGCTTTCCGCTTCTTTCCTGAATATATTTGCACTTTTCTTGTACTTCATCTTTGGTAAGTAGATCGGACTTTGTAAGAAGAATAAAGTGCTCTTTTGTTTCTAGATTTTTACTATAGAGAGAGAGTTCCTTCAATAAGAGTGTATAAACCGAGTAAATATCTTTTTCTGTTCCGTCTACAAGATATATCAATGCCTTGCAGCGTTCTATATGTTTCAAAAATTTGAATCCCAATCCGAGGTTTTTATGAGCTCCTTGAATAATACCAGGAATATCCGCTATGACTATTTCACGGTTGTTTATTTCCGCTATTCCTACAATTGGCTCAAGCGTTGAAAAAGGATAGTCGGCGATTTTTGGTTTAGCGTTCGAACACCTAGACAAAAACGTAGATTTTCCTGCGTTCGGGAGCCCGACTAAGCCAATATCTGCTAATATTTTTAAATTCAAAATTACGATCTTTTCTTCGCCAGGTTCACCATAGGTAAACTCGGTTGCAGCGCGATTTAATGAATTTTTAAATGTTGCATTACCACGACCACCTTTTCCACCGAAAGCAGAAATGAAGCTTTGTTTAGGCTGTTCCAAATCAGATAAGAGTACTCCATCCTGTGTAAGTATCTGGGTACCTACAGGTACCTTACAAACCAGGTTAGAACCACTTTCACCACGTTTATTAGATTTTCTGCCGGGTTTTCCGTTTTTAGCTTTGAGGTGAGCCCTATGCCGGTAATCCAGTAATGTATTGAGATTCTCGTCTGTGACAAAGACCACGTCTCCTCCATTTCCTCCGCAACCACCATCCGGTCCACCAAACTCAACAAACTTCTCTCTTCGAAAGCTTGAACAGCCGTCTCCACCGTTTCCTGCCTTTAAAAAAACTTTTACTTCGTCTATGAATTTCAAATTTCACTCTCCATTTAAGGTGTGTTTTCTATACCAGTTGTATTTTGAAAATTGTCTTCTGTCAGGTTCATTGTATAGTAATTTTCGCTTTTACCTAAATATAGCTCAAAAAGGTAAATAGCGCTTTTTTTAGGTGTGTGAAGTGATAATTGCTGTCTATTTAAATGTTACAAAATTTATTTTACTGCCTAAGTACACAATGATTCCACCTATAGATGTAAACAAGGCTCGTTCATTTTATCTAATATATCTAATAAAGGGACTTCTCTTGATTGAGTAAGGATAAGTACAAAAAATTTTTACACAAAATAATGAGAATGAACTCTAATCCATGTAATGAGGTGACTTTTTTAGATTTGATAAGACAAATGGTATAGGTTTTAGAAGAACATTCTTTCTATAATTTTGCAAGGAATATGACTCAGGATTGAGGACCAGCATGGCTCTTATACATGTAATAGTCCATTGTACAAAGCCACGGTCCCTATTATAAGATCTTGTACGAGCTTTTTTTTGAAGAGACTTTTATGATGCAGGGAAAAATAGTCTTAGTAACTGGTGTGTGTAACAGGATCGGCGCATCTATAGCGCGAAGATTTGCTTCGGAAGGGGCTTCTCTCGTTTTGCCTGCAGCAGATCTATCGGATCTTGATGAGTTAAATCAAGATATAAAAAAATTGGGAGGAGAGTCAGTTCTTGTGCAAGCAGATGTGCTGGATGTTTTTCAGATGGAATCGCTTAAGGATGCTATCTCAGGTACCTCAAAAAAGTTAGACGTTCTCATCTCTGCGCATTTTTATACAAGTGAGCCCAATCTCCTAGTAGATTATGAAGTTGATGAGTGGAGAAGAATAGTAGAAGAAAATTTTTCTTTAAATTGGTATATGCTCAGAAATTTTGATGGGCTTTTGAAACGTTCTGAGCATGGTAGGGTAATTTTTCTTTCTCTTGAGAAAATTGTTGGCAAAAACCCTTTGTATTTTTCCCCGTATGTTGCAAGTAATGCAGCTCTTGCGCAGCTTATGAAAGGATATGCCAATGATGTTCTAAATTATGGTATGTGCGTAAACATGGTTGCCTTAGAAGGATACGAAGAGGGTATTGCTGTGGAACCTCAGCCTGAATGTGTGGAACTTTTTCTTCAGTTGAGTTCAGCACACTATAAGATCTCTGGTAGGAAACATTATGTTTCTTATAGTTAAATTGGAATACTAGTCTTACTCAAATTGAGCTTCTACTTAAAGCCTATTTGCTCTTTTTAAAAGTGTGTCAGTGCTGGAAGTTTTTTCTATGAATTGTGGAGTATAGAATTGATCCCTCGGTTTACGCCATTCTTGATGAGTGGACAAGATGGTTAGGTGGTGTAAAGTGCTTTTCTAGTAATACATTGGTTGCCTACAATAGGGATGCTATTGCTTTTTTGGATTTCCTTTCTACTTACAGAGGCGAATCTGTGTGTTGTGCTAGCCTGAAGTGCATAGATGATAAAGATTTACGCGCCTGGCTTGCTAGTAGAAGAAAAAATTCTATTTCTTTCCGCACAAATGCAAGAGCTTTGTCTTCAGTAAAGAGCTTTTTTAGATACCTTGCGAAACATAAGGAAGTTGTAAATGAAGATGTCTTAAGTGTTGTATTGAGGTTTAAGCCGAAGATGCTGCCACGTTCTTTAAGTTTTAAGGAAATAATAGAATTAATTGAAAAATTTTCTTCCTTGAAGATAAGTTGGATAGTAAAGAGGAACATTGCTCTATGCTATTTGTTGTATGGTTCTGGTTTGAGGATTAGTGAAGCGTTGAGTCTAAGAGTTGATGATCTTGCTCATAGTGAGATCAAAATAGTGGGTAAAGGTGGTAGGGAAAGAATGATTCGGTTGTTGCCTATAGTACGTGTTGCATTGGCAGATTATATTGCTTTGTGTCCATTCGAGTTGGATGAGGGAAGTTTTCTTTTTTTGGATCGGAACGGAAATAAGTTGTGTAGGACTGCTGTAGCAGGGGCTTTCCTCTCAATTCGTAGACAATTCAATCTTCCAGAGCATACTACGCCACACGCGCTTAGACACAGCTTTGCTACACATCTACTACAAGAGGGTGTTGGTGTTCGTAAAATACAGGAATTGTTAGGGCACGCCTCACTTGCGAGCACTGAGATCTATGCAAAACTGAATGCTGAGTCACTCATGGAAAAGTATAGGCAATTCTCTGTAAGAGATAGGGATGATTGAGCCCTATCTAAGAGGAGTTGAGTTGCCGTAGAGTTAGCAACAATGAGTGTGCTTCTATTCTAGTGTCCTACACTTTTGAGCTTGTATCAGGTTGATGTAGGGGAGTAAAAAGGTTTTTCGAGCGTGATAATATTGAAACATACGCCTCAGTCGTGGTTTAGCTGTGAGAGACGTAAAAGCGTGAAGAAAAGCCAATGCCTTAAAACACTGAGGCGCCGAAGCAACAAAACCGAGATAGCTAGGTTAACGAAAGTAATCGTACGCGTTTTTAAAAATTTGCATCCCAGGCCCATCTCTAGGGATTGGTACATTCTCTCTTCTGCACTTCTCTCGAACCATATAGTAGTCGTCAGTTTGTACGAGAGAAACCGCTCTCTCTGGATGGGGCATAGTAATCAGCATCTTTCCCTCATATGCAGTAACAGCAGCAATCCTGTCGTAAGAACCATTCACATCCTGGGTGTACCGCATGGCGACATCGACTTTCAAATTGCCCATATCTAGGGGTACTAATTTTCCCTCGCCATGAGCAATTGGTAAACGGATTCTATGAATACCCCTCATCCAAATAGAACCACTCTCAGGCACTTCAACGTCTTGCCACTCACATTGATACTGGTTCGAGGTATTTGCCTCAAAAGTGACCTCCAGATCTTTGATTAAACGTACAAGTATCTGTGCACCATTACATATGCCTATGACTAGTTTATCTTCTTCTAGGAAGTTCTCTACTTTTTCTAGCAAGGGAGCAGTTTTACACGCGAACGCGTTTCCCGCGCCTGTATTATCAGCAAAAGAGAAACCCCCAGGAATCGCAAGAACTTGGTAACTGCGAAGTTTGCCAGGGTTGCTGAGCAAATCATTTAGATGCAAGATGCTCCCTGTAAAACCGGAAAGCTCAAACGCACGAAGTGTCTCGTCCTCGCAGTTAAGCCCATACCCAGACAGCACAAGTACACTAGCCATCTTTTTTTCAAAACCTTAAATGTAGTGTAACACACTCACGTGTAAAATACATGTCGAAATATCCAATATCATTGTCCTCACTCCCTTTATCGGGAACCGCTTTGAATTTTAGTAACGCATGTATAGGCAATACAGGATATGAGTGCACCAGTTAGGATACTACCAACAGCTTGTAGTGCCACAGGCATATTTTCGAATCTTGGTATTAGGGGAATCAGCAGATAGATTATAGCTGCCAGCACCACGGCTGTAGCTACGGCAATGAACATGTTTTTCATACGTTCAGACAGTGCTTGTTCAGTTTTCTTTGGTGCTGCTGGACTTTTACCTCTGCTTCGCGCGAAAAACGAACTAACGTTCCTTGAGAATCTCTGTAACACTCCCGCTTCGCATTGCTCTACGGCAGTTTTATCTTCAGGTGCATCTTTTTTTGCAACAGGTTTGCTTGAGAGACTTTGCGAGGAATCCGGTTCAGGAACTTTTTCCTCTACGGTGACTTTTAATTCACATCTTATTTCCTCCACTAGTGCTTTAACTGTCTCACTCTTCTCAGTGAGTACTGATAATGGTAGTACTATTCCACTATCAAAGCAGAGCGTACCAGCTATCTGAGCGGGTTTTTGTAGTTTAGGTTTACACCCAGTTCCAATAAATTCTTCACCCCATGAAAGTTTTACCGCTGCTACAGGCGGACTATCTTCTTTCATCTGGAGAGTAGTTTGAGAGGGTGTTAAGATCGAGAGAGGATCTGTGTCTTTTGCTGTCAACGGTAATGCAGCCATGATTGCCTCGGTGACTGAGCGTACGTTTTCCTGAATTATTGGGAACCGAGTTGCTGCTCTTACTACACTGCGTAATCCTTCTTCTGTTACTTTTACAAGCTTGTCAGAAGCGATAATACAACTCGACTGTCCCTCTGTAATGTGACATCCCCTTGTGAAGATTGTCTGAGCTGGAAGTACACCTACGGTTTCTGCATTGAGTACCATTATTGCCACGGAGACTATGTATGTGCTGTCGGTTCCTATACTTACACTGCAGAATGATCCAAGATGCGGTTGGGTTACAGCACCTGGAGTGAGTTTACAACACTCATCTGAGCATTGGTATCTCTCCAGTGCTTCTTGTAAAACTTCCACCAGACGTGGGAGAAGGCGCTCCGGATGAGGCATGCAAATAGCCATGCTGCCTTTTCCCTCTGTGGCTGATTTGCATATTTTGTGGTAGCTGGGGTCACCGTAGACAGTTTCGTTTCTAGCGCAACGTTGGCTCTCTGGGGGAATCGTGTCCACTAAAGCGGCTGTAGCTTTTAAACTGCTGCAGAGATAGTGTACTAAGGTTCTACTCCAAGTGCCCTGAAGCAATTCAGTCGGACATTGAAGAAAGCATTGCCTTGATGTTAGATCGAATAATACTTTGAACTGTGGTGCTAGAGTACTTGATAAAGGTAAATCAGTAGTTTGCTCTATGATTGTCTTGAGTAAGTTATTGGCAGCTTTGAAGTATGGTGTACATTCCAGCGAAAGTGCGCATATTTCTTGAATGAAAGGGAAGCACGCACTTTGTCCGCCAGGGAAATGACGTAGCACTAGAAATGTACCATTATCATTCCCTTCTACTTCTATTTTTTGGTAAGGTATGCGTAATCTTGGGTCTACAATAGATGTCAAACTTGCGCAAAATGCACGCAAATCCTCTATTTGAGATTGTGTTAGGTTGCCTATCTTGTAGGTAAGTTGTGGCCCTGTTTTCTCATGTTTGTTTTTCTGAACAACCGATGACGCTGTAGCACCTTGCACTATGCTGGTTGTTTCTACGGAAAAACCAGCTATAGTGTTTCCCTCAAAAGTGGATGAAGATACCGGAATCACTGATGGAGTTGCTCCAGTAACGTTCATTATTGTTCTAGCTAGGATCTCTGTTGTCCATGGATTTGAAGCTCTTGCTGCAGCTAGCCATTCATGTACGGCTCTAAGAGTGCCGAATGTGATGCTATCTGTGGATATCTCCTCAGGTTTTGGTTTTCCTGGATCATTGAGATGGCTTAAAAAATCTGCAGTCCCATCCAAATAGTGTGCTTTGACAATTATTCCGCCTTCATCCCCATTTTCTTCATCCCCATTTGATGATGTGACATCCACGTTTCGCAACCCAAAGGCATCAGATATTTCTGATGCATACATGTTTGCCAGCTCCATGCCAGGCTGGACTTCCTCTTTGAGGGTTTTAGCTTCTTCAGCTTTTAGAAGCCTTAGTTGGAGTTCTTCTGTACTCTCTCCTGGAAGGATTTGGTCAAGTTTTTGAGTTACTCTCTTAATGCTTGCTTTGGCCTTTTTCTTTAGTGCACTACTGCTGGCTGTAAGAGTCTGTGACCAACGTTTCAACAGCTTTTTTCGTGTTCCTTGAGGCTGTTCTCCTTGTTGCTGTGAATCTGGTACACCCTGTTGAGTAGATGCATTTGACTGTGCGTCTCCTTGTTCTTGAGGCTGTTCTCCTTGTTGCTGTGAATCTGGTACACCCTGTTGAGTAGATGCATTTGACTGTGCGTCTCCTTGTTCTTGAGGCTGTTCTCCTTGTTGCTGTGAATCTGGTACACCCTGTTGAGTAGATGCATTTGACTGTGCGTCTCCTTGTTCTTGAGGCTGTTCTCCTTGTTGCTGTGAATCTGGTACACCCTGTTGAGTAGATGCATTTGACTGTGCGTCTCCTTGTTCTTGAGGCTGTTCTCCTTGTTGCTGTGAATCTGGTACACCCTGTTGAGTAGATGCATTTGACTGTGCGCCTTCCTGTTCTTGAGGCTGTTCTCCTTGTTGTGTGTCTTGCATTTCTAATCCATCTTTCTTATGTGGCAACATCGATATACTTCCCGTTCATCTAGATCACAACGAAAACCTACCAGCAGTACAAATCTCCTGGAGAGTGAAACAGTAAAATTACACTTTCTACAGTTTATCTGTAAATTTTTTTGCTTCTAGCATAACCTGGTTATTTTCACACGGTAGAGGAATTGTTGATTTTAGCTATTCCAATGAAAGTGTGATGCAGATCAGACTGAGGCAAACCATTTGTGCTAAATTTTAACATAGAATTTTGTTTCATGCTCACACAATAAAGTAAATTTTAAATTTTCTTTATAAATTAATTTTAAAGAAAATTTATCAAATTTTGACGCGCTAAAGGGAAAACCTTACTTTGGCAAAAGAATAAAGGTCCTGTAAAAAAGAAAATACGAATGATTGCAGTAGGATTTTCATTAAGATATATTTGTCCTGGATCTAGCGTTTTGTTTTAATGGAAGCAACACAGGAAAAATTTAGGAGGATCGTTCTTGAGCACACAGTTAAGGTCTCTGTTATGCGTGCTTTGAGCCTTTCGGATGAGAAGTATGACGAAATAAAGTTGGAAACAGACCTTGGCTCCGAGCTTGGTATAGATAGCCTCGATGCTGCTGAAATAATTATGCGTGTTGAAGAAGATCATGATCTTGAGGAGATTCCTGAAGATTATGCGAGGAAGGCAAATACGGTTAAACACATTTATGATTATGTGCTTGAACACTGTACTAAGCCGTTGGATAAGTTAATCGATTTCAGCAAAAAAGATGCTTTTTTTAATAGATTTTTGGCTAATACTTCTGAGGCGTTTAATTGTGAGCTTTCTACACTTGAGAATGTCTCCAGCATGAGTGATCTAGTCTCTGTGCTTACTTCCGCTTCAACAAAGTAGATGCAAAAGAGAGTTGTAGTAACCGGATTAGGGTTGCTTACTTGTCTGTCCAGCAATAGAGAGGGGTCTTGGGCCCTAATCCTTGAGTCAAGGTCTGGCGTGCGGACGCTTTCTACTGTGGAAACAGAGGGCCTTCCAGTTACTATAGGTGGGGAGGTGTTGGAGTGTGGAGAGGACGGCTTTGAATATAAAAAATTCGGTGATCCCCGAAAACACGATCGCTATATACTGTACGGTATAGCTGCGTCTAGAGAGGCAATACGACATTCGCAGTTACTGGAATATCCTTCCTTAGACAAGAGAAGGGTTGGTGTATCAATAGGTTCGGGCATAGGAGGGTTACCACTTATCGAGAAAAACTCAATTCTTCTCCGTGAAGAGGGCATACGAAAAGTAAGTCCGTTTTTTATTCCGGCGAGTTTAATCAATCTTACTTCAGGTAATGTTGCAATTGAAAATGGATTTACAGGGCCAAATGATGCATTGGTCACTGCATGTGCAACAGGTGCTCACGCAATAGTTAACTCTTGGCGCATAATTGCGAATGACGAAGCTGATGTTATGATAGCTGGCGCTTCTGAAGGGGCTTTATGTCGAGTCGGGATAGCTGGGTTTGCTAATATGAAAGCTCTTTCTAGACGTAATGATGAGCCAGAGAAGGCATCTAGGCCGTGGGACGTTGATAGGGACGGTTTCGTAATGAGTGATGGTGCTGGGGTTATGGTGCTCGAAGAATATGGCCATGCAAAAAAACGTGGAGCGCGAATTTATGCTGAATTAGTAGGTTTTGGTGTTTCTGGAGATGCTTACCATGTCGCCGCTCCTAATCCGAGTGGAGATGGTGCACTTGCTGCGATGACGTCTGCAATAAAAATGTCTGGAGTCGGACTAAACGAGATCGATTATATTAATGCGCATGGAACATCCACACCTAATGGTGATGCTGCTGAACTGAATGCTCTAAGGCGTTTGTTTGGTAATTCTTTGGGAATGGGTGTATCTTCAACGAAATCATCTATAGGTCATGCTTTGGGTGCCGCTGGTGGTATAGAAGCGGTTCTCTGTGTACTTGCTATGCGTGATTCGGTAATGCCCCCAACTATTAATTTGGATAAACCTGACGATTGTACTAGTGGATTTAATTTGGTGCCACACACGCCTCAAGAGAAAATTCTGCGGTATGTACTCTCAAATTCTTTTGGCTTCGGGGGAACTAATGTATCATTGTTGTTTGGACAATGTTCATAGTTGGAGGTCTGTGTGTTAAGTGAGAAAAAAGATATCGCAGCTGCCTGGTTTAGAGAGCTAAGAAATCGTATCAGGGATGAATTTGTTGCCATAGAAAAAGAGTTTGATCCGAATTTTCAGTCGGGCTTTACAGTGGAGTCTTGGGAGCGAGAAGATGGCGGGGGCGGCGAAATGAGCCTCATGTACGGTACTGTATTTGAGAAGATAGGTGTGAATATATCAACCGTGCATGGCCTCCTTAGTGAAGAGTTTGCATCCAAAATTCCTGGTGCCGCAGAAAGTGGAAGAAAGTTCTGGGCGAGTGGTATTTCACTGGTGGCGCATATGAGTTCCCCCCTTGTTCCTGCAGTGCACATGAATACGCGCATGATAGTTACCGATAAATACTGGTTTGGTGGTGGTGCAGACTTGACTCCTATGTATTACAACGAGGAGGACGCAAAGACCTTCCACGCCGAGTTTAAAGAGGTGTGTAATAAACATGATAGTAACTATTACGATAAATTCAGCAAATGGGCGGATGAATATTTTTACATAAAGCATAGAAATGAACCTAGAGGTATAGGGGGAATATTCTACGATTACTTAAGAACAGATGATTGGGAGAAGGATTTTTCTTTTACGAAAGATGTTGGTAAGTGCTTCCTTTCGGTATATCCAAAGATAGTGAGGAAAAATATGCACCTCTCTTATACAAATGAACAGAGGCAGTTTCAGCTTCTCAAGAGGGGTAGGTATGTTGAGTTTAATCTTCTATATGATAGAGGTACCGAGTTCGGTCTCAAGACGGGTGGTAATGTGAAGGCAATCCTAATGTCTTTACCTCCTGTGGTAGAGTGGAGAGATTTTTAAAGGTGCTTTATTATCCTTTCATGGGGTAGTTTGGTCTAATACATGGAGTTTGTTTACCTGCTTGTTATTCTCGCTGTTTTTTTCTTTATTTATCAGCGGACTTCAAGCAGGTTAGGTTCTGGTGGATTAGCAAGTCTCCTTGTTTGGGGCATTGTGATATGTGTGGTGGTCTCCATATACAATGCTGGGGACAGGATTTTTCAAAACAAGCTGCTTGGTGAGATCTATGAGAAAGTTCAAACTGGAATATCAAATGAGCAGGTTGGTTTTAGAAAAGCGAGAGATGGGCACTTTTATGTCGATATTATCGTTGGTGGTGTGAAGCTAAAGTGTCTGGTTGATACAGGTGCTTCGGATACGGTTCTATCACAAAAAGATGCTATGAAACTAGGGATCGATCCTGGTGTTCTCAACTACAGCAAAGAGTATAGCACCGCTAATGGAAAGATAAGGGCAGCTCCTGTGATCTTGCGAGATGTCTATCTAAGCAGTTATTACATTCCTCATCTAGAAGTAAGTGTTTCGGCAGTGAGAGAGCAGGAAAAGTCTTTATTGGGGATGTCATTCTTGAAGCATTTTGATTTTTTTATAAAAAAAGATATCTTGTTTTTGCTGCAAAAATAACTTTCTAATTATCTAGTAAAAATTAGAAAATTGTATTATTCTTGCTCCAGGATTATTTCTAATTTAGTGTAGATCTCTTTTAGGATTCCAATAAGATTCATTTATGCGTTAAGAGATTTGCTGAAAATTAAAACTTTCCTGAAAGAATGTGCGAAATTTCTTGTAGTGCCGTTATTGATGAAAAATTTCAGAAGTGTTTCTAAGGCAAGATTGTTGCTTTTCCTCTCTGGTTTTTGTTTTGCAGTTCCTACTCAGCTGAAAGCGTCGGATCTGAAAAATCATGGTGAAATCGTAACTGAGAATAGTTGCTTGAATGGGCGAGGTGTGTGTTACAAGAGGGTTAATACTACAGGGCTTTTGAACAGTATAAGTACGACTTTCAGTGAATTAAAAAATTCCAGGACTAGTAATGAGAAACGCTTTGTTAACAGAGAGGGTAATAATATTCGGTTTAATCGTGAAGCGCCTGACTTGGAAGGAGATTCTTTTCAATCAAAGGGCAAAGTAGACAGTTCACAAGGCGGGTTGTCAGAACTGATAAAGAACTTACCTAAAGCGGAAGGACTAAAGGTAAATACTCGAGCAAATGTCTTTGGGCTGGAAAAGGTAGCAACACAGAGTGGTCTAAGGAATAAAAGTCGTTATGCGGGTGGTGCGCGCTTCACACTTACTCACGAGTTTAGCGATTCCGGCAAGCAGGTTGTAAAGATGTCCGAGTTTGGTGCTCTTTTACCGCTATTATCTAGAGAAGATGGCCTTATTTACATTGATCTTAAATCGAAGCTGTACGATGCCAAAGCAAGTGAGATTAGTACGGGAGTTGTTTTTCGGAGAAAAATGTCTCCTTTCCTTACAGGAGGTATAAACCTCTTTACAGATGTACGCTTTTTACCTGAGGGTAATTATGGGTGGTATTCACTGGGTGGGGAGATATTTTTCAAATCTTTCTCTTTAAACGCTAACTATTACCGTTCAAATAAAAGAGGTAATCTTTCGCTTGTTAAGAAGCTGGATTTAAATCCTACAAGCTTAGGGAAGTCAACAGTTGTGCTTCATGAGAGGGTTGCCGGTAACGGTTGTGATTTAGGTTTTGGTTTAACTCTTAATGAATACATTCATGTTCGTGGTGGTGCGTTTTTATTCAATAGTCCTTATAACAAAGAAGAAAAGTTTTCGGGTTATAGGGCTGGAATAGATTTTTCTCTTTACCTGAACGATCGCTTCAGTGTATTAGTATCACCAGAATTTGTGACTGATAATAAGAAGAACTCATTCTCAATAAATGTTGGGTTTGATTTACCAGTTGGTAAGGATTACACAAAATTGTTGGGGCATGTCAGGAGAGACAAAGATATAGTACTGTTTGATACTGATAATTCGTATGATGTTAATGCGGTTTTCTTGAGTGGAGAGAAAGAGCATAAAGTTGAGGAGATAATTGAAGTTTCTAAGGGGAATGAAATCAAAACCGCTGAGAAGCCTACTACTGAAGAGCAAGTGCAAGCAAGCTCAGGTACTTCCCTTGCTAGTAGTAGTCCAGGTGCAAAGAATGTGGAAACTGTGCCGCTAAGAAAGTTGTACATTATCAAAGATGTTGAAAAGGAGAACGCCGAGGGGGAAAGTGCTGAAGGGGCTGCTGAAATAACTTTACCAAAAGAGCTTAAGTCTGTAATTGTTTCAGATGAAACCTTATTGAAGGTACACGTATCATACCCAGGTGGAGAAAAAATAGTAGATTATCTCATTCCTAGGAGTAAGAGGACGCTTAAATTCAGCCCTGATGCGGATGGAAGTATCTCGCATTCAATGATCAATGGTGCGACAGTGGATTTAGGTGATTCTAGCAAATATACTCTGACGGATGTTGTGTTCAATGCAAGCCTTATCAAAAGTGATAAAGAGCACCCGTTCCAGGATGATAAAAATGTGAGCATATTCAATTCTGAATTGGAATTCTCGCATGATAAATTGCAGTCTGCATTCTATTCAACAAAGAATGATGTTCGAGATGGAAAACCGGATGTAAGCTATTCTCTAAAAGATGTATATATAAAATTGCCTACAGTTGAGCATGATCCAAAGAATCCAGCTAAGGGTGATTTTAAAGCTCTCTTTGCTGGTGATCTAGATAAGACGGGCAAAATTGATGTCACACTTGCAGGTGAGATCAAAATAGATACGAAGCCGTCAATTGAGGCAAAACAAAAAGCAGAGAGAGCAAAAACTGCTTCTGAGACTCAAACTACTAGTTAAGTGTTACAACTACAAGTTAGGATAGGTCAGGTTTGTTCAGTGATGTACTAGAATAAAAGCCCAGCTTAGCATTCAAGGTGAATAAGATATACTAATCCAAGTGCCGTGAAGACCGCAGATCTAGGAAAGATTGATTGAGGTCTTTTTGTCTTGGTCATAAGATTTTGGTTTTCGAGTTTGCTTCTTGGATTAGTGATTCTTTGATTCCTAAGCTTTTATAAGATAAACGAATTCTGCGAAGCAAGTGCCGTGCTTGCTCCACTTTTAGGTCAGTTACCTTGCAAGTCCATCGTTTAATGAAAGTCTTTTATATGCCAAAGCTATTCCCGCAGCTGCAGGTGGATTGCGAATTAGGATTTTTTATAACAAATTTTTCTCCGACGAGTTCTCTTACATAGTCAAGTTGCGCAGAGCACATCAGTTCGAGTGATGTGTTATCTATCTCTAAGATAATTCTTCCGTTCCAGGTAACATAGTATTTTCCTTCTTTACTTGTGTGAATCATCTCATCTTGAGCAGCACCTGCAGAATTTTGGTCGGAGTGTGCTTCATTTTTGTGCTGAGAACAACTCATTATGCTCTGAGCTGCTTCCATACCATGTTTGGAGATAATGTTTTGCTCATGTGTTATGGGATCGAAAGTATTTAAAGTGCCATTCTCCTCGAGAATGTTCTGACTCGGGCATAACACTCTATTGTCGCATCTCTTGACCTCAAATTTATATTCAAAACCGTTACAACCGCCGGGCTCAACGGTTATGCTCAAGCACTCTGCATTTCCTGTAATCTCTAGTATTCTTTTCAGTGCTGCATCAGTGAGTGAAATTTTTTTTTCTGCTTTCACTGGAAGGATAGATCTACATTATTTGAAAGGTCTAAGTATAACATTTTTTTTGCTTGCAAGATGAAGATTATCTTATTCAGAGTTTTAAGCCAGAATTTTTTTTAAAGTGATAGTTTCAAGTAATTCGCACATGATTTTGCATGAGTCACAATGAGAGAAATTTATCAAATATATGAAGATTCCCTTATCTGGGTAGTTAATTTAGTTGGTGTGGTTCTATGGGCAGAATGTTATCTATTGAGAAGCAATATCTTTTGCTGTAGCTATATGAAGATTCCCTTAGCTGGGTAGTTCATTTAATTAGTGTGGTTCCATAGGCAGAATGTTATCTTCATATTCGTCATTTCCAGAAAGGTCTAAGGGAAGGTTATTTTTAGAAAAAGAAGATCCTCAACGAGATTGTTATCAGAGGGACAGGGATAGGGTGATACATTCTTCAGCTTTCAGGCGCTTGATGTATAAAACCCAGGTTTTCAGCTATTGTGGTGATGACCACTATAGGACCCGTCTTACCCATAGTCTTGAGGTGTCACAAATTGCGCGCTCCATGGCTAGGCTGCTTGGGATTAATGAAGATTTAACGGAGACCATCGCACTGGCTCATGATATAGGGCATCCACCATTTGCTCATGTAGGTGAAGAGGCTCTTCAGGAAGTTGCAGCTGAGCACTACAGATTTGAACATAATGCTCAGGTTCTGAGGATCTTAGGAGAATTCGAGCATCAGTACATGGATTTTAATGGGCTCAATCTCACCTGGGAAACGATAGAAGGTTTAGCAAAGCATAATGGTCCGATACAAAAGCCACACCAAATCATAAAAGAGTATGATGAATTGCTTAATCTAGAGCTTGAGAAGCAACCTTCTTTGGAGGCCCAAATAGTATCGTTAGCTGATGATATCGCTTATAGCTCGCATGATATAGACGACGGGCTTTTATCTGGTGTGATCACTTACCAAGATTTACGACATTTGCCCATCATCGGCGAGAATATTTTAAAATTCGAAAAGGCTTTTCCTGAAGCAAGTAAGAGTCAGGTGATGTATAAGGCCCGGAGACGAATGATAAGGTTTTTGATTCATGATGTGGTTGGTGTAGCACAGGAGAATATAAAACGTTATCTGCTAAAAAGTGTAGACGACATAAGAGAGTTAGGATTCCCGGCTGCGAACTTTTCAGAGAAAGTGTGCAACGAGATGAAGGAAATTAAAGCGTTTCTCTATAACAACCTCTACTTTTACTACAGTATAAGAAAGAGCAGGGTAAAACTTAAGAGAATAGTGAAAGAATTATTTGAAGTTTTTTTTCATGATCCTCAGTGCTTGCAGAAAGATTACTACGAAAGATTTCGTGTAGCTGACTCTATGAATAAAAAAGCTCAGTTGGTATGTGATTTTATTGCAAATTTAACTGATAGCTCTGCAATGAGAGAACACAAACAATTCTTCAGTACATGTGTCCTAGAGAGGGATTACTGATTTTTTTCGCTAAATAGGTAACAATTTCTAGTTAGTAGTGCGTTATAAATCAATGCAGTGGGAGAATGAAGGTATAGTTTTATCGAATAAAAGGCTCGTTGAAAACAAAGCCATAATGACTTTATTCACCAAGGACTATGGGTTAAAACGTGGTCTATGTAGCAGGAAAACAGCAGTTGATCTAGGGAACGTAGTTTACTGTAGATGGAGCGCTCGGTTGGAAGCACAGTTGGGATACTTCAGATTGGAGGCAAAAGAGATAATTTCGCCGTTTCTGTTCACCGATTACAAAAAGCTAAAGCTCCTTAATGCAGTTTTAAGTATTTTGCTTAGGGTTCTTCCGGAAAATGAACCACAAAGGGAAATTTATAAGATATTTATCCAATTGTTGCAGGCATTTAAGTCAAACACTCTTTGTTACTATAGGAGGTATATAGAAGTGGAGTTATCGATATTACGGCATTTGGGGTTTCAATTGGATTTGTCTCGTTGTGCGGTAACTGGAGAAACAAAAAATTTATTTTATATTTCGCCAAAGACTGGCAGAGCTGTTACGAAAGCGGTCGGTGAAGCATATAAAGACAAACTACTTCTCTTGCCACCATCACTATATAAGATTGCCAACGGCTTATCGATAGAAGATGAGATATCTCAGGAAGAGTTCTCGGATTGTATCAGAGTGACAACTTTTTTTCTTCGGACATTCTTGTTTTTCTTACTACATTTGGACCTTCCATATCATAGGAAGTCTGTCTTAGAATGTGTATGAACATTTTTTTCTGGCAGTTATGCAGAGTTGTGCATAGGGATGCGTAGGAATATAAACAAGGTGCGTTTTGTGATTGTAGGTGCTTCTCATGGAGGGATGTATCTTTAGTAAGAAGGGTTATTATCAGAGGAGCTCTGGTATACGATAAGGCAAAAGGTAACAGTTGAAGTTATTGTGTTTGTTTGGTACAATATACCGCGCGTTATTTTGCGCTATGACAATAAATGGTTTTTCGTAATAAGTATCTTGGACCCGAAGGCAGAATTCGGCACCTCCACCGTTTTGCGGGGGTGTATTAGTTTCGACAGGTATTAAAAGCTAAACTTTTGTTCGGTTGAGTGATCCCGTGATTCACGACACTTTTTATAAGTGCAAACGACAATTTTGAAGCTGGTTTTGCTGAAAATGCATTAGCTGCCTAGTTTATAGGTAGTACAGCGCGGCTTGGGGCGGCCGGTCAACAGAACGCCTCAGTTTTGTTTATGAAAGAGATTAAGTATAAAGCATTGGTAAACGCCGCGATGCTCGGTGTTGTTCGCTCTGTGATGAACGATGTCTCCGCTGGAGAAGCAGCAAATTTTTTTATTACTTTTTCTACACAAAATGCCTCCTTGTCGGATGGTCTGAAGAAAAAATACCCACGTGAGATGAGTATTATTTTGCAAAATCAATTTAGGAATTTGCAAGTTTCTCATGAGAAGTTCAGCGTGGTGCTCAGTTTTTCTGGTGTTGAAGAGTGTATTGCTATACCCTTTTCGTCAATTTTGTACTTCCTTGATAGGGAGTGCAATTTTGCTTTGGAATTTCATGATTTGGCCAGCGGGGGTGGTGTAGATGAAGTTGATTCTTGTGATGCTGGTGGTACTTATGTTTCTGGGACCGGTACTAAGTGGGAGCAACAGGGGAAGATAATAGATATTACTGGTATGTTGAAGAAAAAGTAGCTTCTGCGTAGATTTGTTGATTGTCAGTGCGTAGGACTATATACAGCCTCCATCAGGCTGTCTTCCATTTTGTGAGTGAGAAGATATGGGGTTGTGCGGCTTTTTGCTTTGTTTTGTTCATCCTTTCTGTATTCAGTCAGGCCTGTGTGGCTGAAATAAAAAATGAGTTGTCTTGTGTCGGTTGGATTTGGCTTTTAGATGAGCTGGGTGGCATGATTTGAAGTTGGTTTTGACTCTCTATGTACGACGTTATAATAGTTGGTGGCGGTCCGTCTGGGTATCCTGCAGCGGTTCGGGCGAGTAAGAGTGGTCTTAAGGTTGCGCTTGTTGAGAAAAATAAATTGGGGGGAGTGTGTCTTAATTATGGGTGCATTCCAACTAAAGCGCTTTTACACGTCGCGGAGAAGTATCACTTTATAAAAACTGGAGCGGCTGAACTAGGTATAAATGTTTCTGGTGTTTCTCTTACCTTTAGCAGTGTAATCGCATATGCTCAGGAGAGAATTAAAAAACTTGCTGCTGGCATTTCCTACCTTATGAAGAAACATAAAGTAGAGATTTTTTACTCCAGTGCGAGGATTTTGCCTGGTAAAAGGGTCGAGTTAGAGGATTTAGGCAGGACTATAAATGCAAAAAACATCATTCTTGCAACCGGGAGCACTCCAAGAGAGATTGCAGGTCTAGAATGTGATCATGAGCTAATTTGGAATTATAACGATGCAATAACGGCAAGTAAGATGCCTGAATCGTTGTTAGTAGTCGGAGCTGGTGCGATAGGTGTCGAGTTTGCATGTATTTACAATGCCTTTGGTAGTAAAGTGACTGTCATAGAAATGCAGAACCAAATTCTTCCATCTGAGGACGCTGAAATCAGTAATCTTGCTGAGGTTGCGTTTAAAGAGAGTGGAATCACTATACGGAAGGGTACCACTATTCAATCCTTAAAGAAGGATAAAGATAGGGTCCTTGTAACATTAAGTGATGGGACTAACCTAGTGGTTGAAAGAATTTTAGTTGCAGGGGGTGTAGAGGCGAACTCTCAGAACCTTGGTCTTGAACAGATTCCAACAATAAGTATGAATAAGGGCTTTGTTTCTGTTGATGAGTACTGCCAAACAGGTGAGGCTGGTGTATATGCGATTGGTGATTTAAGGGGTTTCCCTTGTGTCGCCCACAAGGCAATGTACGATGCGTATGTTTGTACAGCAAAAATAGCTGGAAAAGACCCCATTCCTTTGGAAAGAAATAGCATTCCTAGTTGTATTTATTCTTTTCCTTCAATTGCAAGTATTGGGTTAACAGAAGAAGCTGCTCTAAGAATGGGTTATAACGTGAAAATAGGCCGTGCAAGAGCTGAAGGAAACGGCAAGTCAGTTGTCCTTGGTAAGGATAAAGGCCTCGTCAAAACGGTCTTTGATAGCAAAACAGGAGAACTTTTAGGAGCCCATATAATTGGTTATGAAGCGACGGAAATGGTAAATGGTTATATTATTGCAAAAGCTTCGGAAGCAACTGTTGAAAGTTTGAAGGCTGTTATTTTTCCCCACCCGACTGTTTCTGAGATGATGTACGAGGCGGTACTAGCGGCAGATAATGAGGAAGTTCATTGATAAAAGGTAATTTTCTGTTTCCTGCAGTGAGTATATCAGTTCTCTTTTCAGAAAGTGGAATTTTTTTACATATAAAGTGAATGTTAAAAAGGTCGTGCCGTAGGTCATTAAATAATTTAGTGGGCCGTTTGGCGGAGATGATAGTGGCACTGCATCTCTCGATAAAGGGATATATGCTCTTGTGTAGGCGTTATAGGAATCCGCATTGTGAACTTGATTTAGTCTGTACCAAGCATGAAGTTCTACTTTTCGCAGAGGTGAAATTTCGGAGCTCGCTTCAGGCGGTTGAAACCACGGTTGATTACGCTCGTATGGAAAGGATGTATCCAGCTTCTGAGAGTTTTTGTAGTGAGTTTGAGTTGTACTACCGCTTTGAGAGAATCTTTAAAGTCTTCCTTATCACTCCGTCAGTGTTGCAAATTATAACGCTATAAGAGCTGTGTGTAGGTGCTAGCTTTTATTAATATTACGCGATTCCGAGTTGTTGTTAGTAGAGAATTTAAAAATTTTACAATTTCTTTAAGTAGGTGAGATGATTGTTGGAAATAGAGGGTTTGTAAAAATCGCACCACTCTGTTTTTTATTGAGACAAAGAAATACTCGCATTACTAATTAGACAAGGATAATGCTCGCAGTTGAAAGTAGCACTACAAATGCCAAAATATCCGTAAAGGAGCTAGTTATGATCGAAGACGAAAGAGCGGGGTCACCACCAAATTTCTCAATTATAAACGGAATTGCAGCACCAAAAGATGTGGCAAGCGCAAATACGAGGGTGATAGAGATAAGAAAAGTTGATTCTAAAGCCAGATTGTGAAAGCGTAAGGCTATTATTATTACCATTAGTGCTGACATTACAAGACCGTTGCACAGGCCTACAATCAACTCTTTTACAAAAAGACGAAGAGCATTACCTTGACAAAATCTCTTTGTAATTAGCGCTCTAACTGCGACCGTAGATGCTTGTATGCCTGCGTTGCCACCCATTGCGGCAATTATTGGCATAAGAATTGCGAGCTCCACGTGTTGTTGTAATGTTAGCTGGAAAAAGCCAATTATGTAAGAAGAAAAGTTAATACTTAAGAAAGTAACTAAGAGCCACTTAATTCTACGCATTACTGTGTTTGTAACATCCGAATTGATGTCTGATTCTGAGACCTTACCAGCATGTAATATATCTTCTTCTGCCTCTTCAGAGATTACGTCAACTACATCATCTATTGAGATTACACCGACAATTCTTTGATTTTTATCGACCACAGCGATTGAACGTAAGGAATAATCCCTAAAAAGGCGAGCTACTTCTTCTTGATCTTGACCTGTCTCTACAGTTTTTATATTGGTCTGCATCAGTATTCTTACCGAGGATCTGCTCTTTGCACATAAGATATCATTAAGAGAGATACTCCCTATTGGGTGGTTTTCCTCGTCTACAACAAAGATTTCGCTTATATATTTTGGCAGCTGTTTTTGAATACGAATAAACTGTAAAACTTGTTCTATGATCCAGTCTTTTGGGATAACGATGAAGTCCTTATGGATCAATCTTCCTGCACTTTCTTCAGGATAGGCGAGAATTTCTTTGATCACTTTTCCCAGTTTTGATGGGAAAAATCCAACGATTTTTTTTACTAAATCCTGCTCAATTTCCTCAAGTATATCAACTATTTCATCTACCGGAAGAGAGGTAATAATTTGTGCGAATCCTCGGACGCCAACTGTTTCGACTATTCTTCTCAATAACTCAGTTGGGATCTCCGCCAAAATATAAGTGTGATGAACTAAGTGCTTGTGCATGAAGTGTTCCTGAATCTCACTCCTTGCATTTATAAATGCATCTATGAGTTCTTTTTGATTCTGCACCCTATCTTGCTCAGATATTTCCTCAGTAAGCTTCTTTAGGATAAGAGGGATAGTATCAGTCATCTGCTTAACATTTACATCAGAATTCTCTAAAAAAGCTTATCTATTAACGAAGCTTAGAGCGCCCACACCTAGAGGAAAGTGTACACCAATACTATACTTGGTGTACACATCGAGTTTTGGTCCAATAAGATTCAGTTTCCGGTAAGATAGGTAGGATAGTCAAGTATTTAGTTAGGATTTCATTTCCAATAAAACGAAAGCCTTTGGGTTGATTACTTTTGCGCCAACCCTCTTAGTGATATAAAATGAAACATAGGGTTTTGCGGAATATGGATCTCTTAAAACACGCATTTCGCTTCTATCGACAATCTGATATCCGCGTTTAAAATCTCCAAAAATGATTGGATATTTCTTTGTCGAGCTCTGAGATTTATCAGATGTAGCTATTATGGGCATTTCTGAACATTCAATAACAGGTATTCCCATCAACGTGTCGGGTTGACCTATTGAAATTCCTGGTTGGAACATATAATTTCCCGTCTGTTCGTACTTTAGACCTCTTATTAACTGGATACTTGCACTGTGCATGAGAAATGTTCCATTGACGGAAAACTCTCTTTGTAGGGAATAATACAGATTCAGAATGTCTTCAGGGGTTATTCTGTTTTTTTCCTGGCTCGTGATCTTACAAATCTGGGTTCTATTAGAATCCGTATTATGTTGAAGTATTCCATGTGGTTTACCTTCTCCATTACCGGTAATGAAAGTTTCGTTTTCGAGTTGTGTAAATGCCAAAGCAGCCTGTTCAATTAACCACCTTTCTACATCTATAGACGGGTCATCAAGGACTTTTTGAGTAGTTCTTGGTTGTGTATAGAGTTCATAGGTATTTATCTCTGTTGTGATTACATGTTCTTTTGCATCACTGTTACTTATCTCATCCTCAGAAACCCATTGTGCCTCTAATGCATCGCCATTGCTGATATAGGTTATGCAGTCTGTTGAGATCGTATTAACAGATGCTATTTGCCTCATTGGAGAGAGCTTCTTCATTTCTTCATGGAGCAAATTAATCAAAGTATCTGTAAGTGGAAAGCCATTACTCTTTATCTCAATGGAGCTCGTCAATCCTTTTTTGAGATAACTATTGAGTTGCTTCTTATACAGGCAGTCTTCAGCTATTTTGCTTGAAGTAAAAGGTCGTTTTATAGCCAAGTCATAACCATCTTCTAGATTTTTCAACCTTTTTTCATAGTTCTCCAATCTCTCGCTTTCTTTTTCTTTAAAAGATTTTATTTCTGTTTCTAGGCTTAGAAGTAAATTATCTACTGTTGTATCCATTGAGTTATTTATGAATTAAAAATTCAGTTTATTTCGTTTAGCCACTTATGAGGAAGCAGAACATTATTACTACATAGGAATTGGATTCTCACAGTCAAAAGCAGGCTTATAAGTTAGAGAACTGATTGCAGCATTGGTGCTGTTTAAGAAGTCCTTCGGAAGATTTTTATGCCTATTTAAAGCCAAATTATTTCAGTGATTATATTTTTTTCTGGATAGATTGCTTGCATAGCTTCCTTATATAGACGCATTTGTTTTTCTATGCTGGAACTAACCCGCTTATCTTCTCCAGTTTTATAATCCCTAATTATTATTGTGTCTTTTCCGAACTCCACGTTATCCATTCTGAGTAGCTTGCCATCGAAATAGACCTCCACTTCGTTTTTGCCGCCCACTTTGCGATTTTTTTTAAGAAAAAGCAAAACCGTTCTTTTGATTTCATTTTTTTGCTCGTTTGATAATTCTGGGGAGTGTTCTTCGAGGAACAAATCTATCCATTTTTCAGTTTTTTCAATTTTCGAAATGTATTCGAGAATCTTGTGTATTAATTCACCGCGAATAATCTGAAACGTCCTCTCAGAGATTTTTGTCGCATAATCTTCTAGTATCATTTCCCCCAGTTTTTCCTTTTCTTCGTAATAAACTTCATTTGAGTTTTCTGAATTGGGTTGCTTATTTTTTCGTGCTTTTATGCTTCTCTCTGTGTCATTTTTTGTTCCTCTACTCAGCCTGTCATCTTTGTAGAATTTATTTACCCTTTCCTTTATCTCCATTCGATACGAGAGATCATCTGTATAGTAATATGATCCATCTTGATCTTGGGAGCCTATTTTTGCGATTCCATTACTGCATGCTTCATACCAGGAATTTTTTTTACTCTGTTTGCCGATACCCATGATATACAATTCATCCTCTGCACGTGTTAAGGCAACGTATAGCAGTCTCAGATGTTCATATCGAATCGATTCCTTCTTCACATTTCTAATTTCTTGCACGACCCTAACATGGTTTTCTGATGAGAGAAGTGGTATTCCATCTTCGGTAAAGAAGAAAATATCACGATTTTGTGGGACGTAATTACTATCCACTATAAACACGATGGGTGATTGTGTACCTTTGCTTCCATGAACGGTTGAGATAGTAACACCGTTTTCGTTGTTGCTTTTGATTTTTAGACTCGCGTCTTCCACAGAAAAAATATAAATAAAATTATGGATACGTTCGTGTTCGAGCGTGTTGTCTAAAAAGACGTCAATATAATACGGGGTTTCGCTTCCATAGTATTTGGCTAATGTAGTTATAGTCCTCGCATCAAGGATTTGTGAATATATCTCAAAAGTCGTGCCGTATAGTTTAAGCCATTTCTTGAGCACTTTTCCTGCATTTGTATCACAAATCTGTTCGAACATCCGTTCCTTTTTTTTCTCAGTTCTGAGTTTTAATAGAGCATTGTCACTCCAGGCAAAGATAGGAGATTTTAAAAGTGCAATCAGAGCTTCATCATCGTGTTTATAGATCAGAAACTTCCCCAGATTTATGAAAAGCTCAAACAGAGGGTTGTTCTTTACTGCTAATTTACCAGTAAAGTTGACTGGGATGTTAGCGGCGTTAAGTTGTGTGTAAATGTGATCCACTAAATTTGTTCTGTGCGCAACGAGGATCAGTATGTCACTTCCTTTTACGGGTCTGCCCTTTGCTTTAAGTATTCTGCCAGTTTGAAGCCAATTTTGTACAGTTTTCCTGATAGAAATTGCCAGCCGAAGTTCTGCATCAACTTCTTCTCCTTGTAGTAATGGTATCACTTCTATATAGCCTGGCGCTTCAGCCCTATTCGTAGTATGGCTAATTCTCTCATAGGATGTTGCGCAGAGGTGGACATTTTCAAAGACACTATCAACGAATTGTAGAATAGCTGCAGATGATCTATAGGACTTTGATGTCGTAATTTGGATAAGCTTATTTTGTGGATCTCTTTGTTTCAGTATGTCGTAAAACGCAAGATATATATCGGGACTCGCGCCCTGAAAGCCATAAATGGACTGTTTGTAGTCACCAACTACGAAAATGCTCTTGTTATTTGTTTCGTCTATAAGAAAATCCCTACAGAGATGAGAGATGATATACCACTGTTTTAGGTTGTTATCTTGTGCTTCATCGAGCAGGATGTGATTTATTTTTGTGGCAACTTCATAAGTATTCCATATTTCTATGTTTATTGCAGTTTCTATGATTCCGTTATGGGAAATATAATACCTTGGAATGTTTTGATTACTTTCCAAAAATTCAGCGAATGCCGATAATACATCTATGCTCTCCGTTGCTAATTGTTCAAGTGGATCATTCTTAAGTTTCTTGATAATTTGTCTGTAATCTAGGTGAAAGTTACTTAGCAATGATGCTAGCATTTCATACAATTTTCTCTCGGTTGTGTTTTCTGCAGTTTTTATGGAAAGTTGACATCTTTCCCAAATAAATTGTGCTAGCAGTCTGCAGAATGTGTGTTGGTTCTCCTCGTATATTTTTTTCGAAAGATGTTGTGGGTCACACATTTTGATTGATTGCCAGCAGAACGAGTGTAGTGTCTGTATTTGGATAAGTGTGTCAGCTGTGTATACTAGTTTCCGGACATAATCCCGATCTTTTACTGTTCTGTTAATCGTGGAAAGCAAATACTTGTCCATCTCTGCATCATTCATTACAGAGAGCTTTCCTAGTATGGCGAAAATGCGGTTGTGCATTTCCGCTGTTGCTACTTTTGTAAAGGTTATGCACAGTATATTCTTCTCTTTGTTAACCAATAATGATACAGCTCTCTTTACAAGCAACGCGGTTTTGCCACAACCGGCAGATGAGTTGATCCAGATTGAGAAGTGAGGATCAGTAACTTTTTCTATCATTTGTGATAGCTATGCAACCAATACGTTCAGATAATCGTGACAGGGCCTGGGGGAACATATCATAGCTAACAAACGATATAAAAAGAATCTTGATGCGAGATGCGATCATACAATCCAACCACCACCTAATACTTTACTTCCATGATACATAACGCAAGCCTGTCCAGGTGCTATAGCACATTGGGGTTCCTCAGCTAAGGCGACTTTTACTAGGTCACCACTTGGATAGAGACACCCTTTAACTGTATCGGTCCCAGAACGCAACTTCACCTCACATTCTAGTCCAGTTGTTAATTCCTTTGCATCAAGCCAATTTACTTCTTTCACGTAAAGTGAGCGTTGTTGCAGTTTATCACGTGTACCAACGATTATGATATTATTCCGAGCATCAATTTTTACGACGTATAGTGGCGTAGGAGAAGATAACTGCAAGCCGTGTCTTTGTCCAATGGTGTAATGAATTGTTCCATTATGTGTGCCAAGAACTTCTCCATTAGTTGAGAGTATTTTTCCTGGTTTCTGTGCATCTGGCCTGAATTTTTTTATCACATCCGCATAAGACTTTCCATTTACAAAACAAATGTCCTGACTTTCCGGTTTTTCGGAAATATCCACACTTAGTTTTCTGGCTAAGTCTCTTGTTTCGCTTTTTTTAAGATTTCCTAAAGGGAAACGGAGAAATTCCAATTGTTCACGTGTAGTGTTGAAAAGAAAATAGCTTTGATCTTTTATGGGATCAGCTCCTCTATGCAGTTCTAGACCATTTTCTGTTGATACTCGCCTTACATAGTGACCTGTTACAAGTGCATCGACAGAGAGATTTTTAGCAATTTTCATTAGGTCCCTAAACTTGACTGTCTGATTGCACTTTATGCATGGTATAGGAGTCTCTCCTCTAAGATATGAATATGCGAAGTCTTCTATTACTTCTTTTCTGAAAGTTTCCTCCATATTGACCACATAGTGTAAAAAGCCGAATTGTGCTGCCACCCGTTTTGCATCAAATATGTCCGAACCTGCGCAGCAAGTTTTTTTATTTGTTTGCGTGGAAGTAAAATTACTATGAAGTTGTAGTGTCACTCCTATGACCTTGTAGCCAGCTCTGTGCAGATAAGCTGCAACGGTTGAGCTATCCACACCACCCGACATAGCAACCATTACTTTTACGTCATTAGATGCCCTTCCTGGGATGATTTCTGCGAGGTCTTGCATTAAATTTTACAAATACTTAACAGGTCATTATAACAGGATCAGGATCTTGCTTAACAGCTGATTGATATGTTCTTGTTTTACAATTGAAATTCGTTCTTTATTGTATGTGCTGTAGCAATGATGAAATCATTTGTTATAAAAGAGAATTGAATATGGAGAAAATTATTCACTATACATCGAGCACTAGAGTTGCATGCCACGCAGAAGAGGATTCAATGCATCCACTTGTTTATCTAGATCTGCAAAGGGATGGACGCGTTACTTGCCCTTACTGTGGTGCTATATTCGTTCACAGAGGTACAGCTGATGACACAGAAACGTAAGATTATTCTAGATACTGAGACCACAGGTCTTGATATGAAGAATGGGGATCGTGTAATTGAAATTGGCTGTGTTGAGATGGTGGATTTTCGTCTTACGGGTGAAATCTTTCATATTTATCTGAATCCTGAGCGTGAGATTTCAAAAGAGGCAACTCGTGTACACGGTATCACTTTGGAACAACTTGCTGATAGTCCAAGGTTTATTGATATAGCAGACGATTTTCTGAAATTTATAGATTCATCAGATATAGTTGCTCACAATGCAAGTTTTGATATACGTTTTCTCAATTCTGAGTTAATGCGTGCAAGGCAAAGAAGATTGATCAAACCGGAAAATGTTATAGATACGCTTGCTATGGCAAGAAAGATATTTCCCGGTTCTCCGGCTTCGTTAGATGCATTATGCAAGAGATTTAAAATTTCACTAGAGCAACGTGAATTTCATGGAGCCTTGCTGGATGCACAGCTTTTAGCGCGTGTTTACATAGAATTGAGTAAGGGTAGTCAGGTTAGTATGAGCTTTTTAGAAGGATCTGGTACAGGTTCTGAGAAAAAAACGCTCAAAGAACGTGAGAAGCTCATCATTACCCTTGAAGAGTCGCTTGCACATGGTGAACTTATCAAGCGTCTTAAAAATCCTCTTTGGGACGAGATTTTGCTAGAAGAGTAAGACTCCTCTATAAAAGGGGCCTGCTGTAAGGAAGATTTCTTGACCATATATGCTACTTGTTTATCGGTACGGACCTTATCTGTTATTATCTTTTGGAAAATGGTCTAGAGTTATTTTTTTAACAAGACGGTATTAGTTTCTATGACGTGCATATCCAGGACTGGATGTTAATGCTAAAACACTTAGTTTAATTTTCTGTGATTAGTGTGATAACGCCCGAGGAAAAACTATCTGCTCTAAGGAGAATAATGAAAGATAACAGGATAGAAGCTCTTCTTATAACTGTTACTGATGAATTTTTACTTGAATCTCCTCTTCCTTGTAATAACCGCCTTAAATGGCTTACTGGATTCTGTGGATCATTTGCCCTAGCTCTTGTTACATCCGATAAGGCATATTTTTTTACTGATTCCAGGTATTTGATTCAGGTTAAGCTTGAAGTTTCTGAAATATATACGTGCCTACAATTTAGTTTAGGTGAAATTGAGCGCGTGATAAATAAAAATCGTATTCACAGAATTTATTACGATTCACGATCACTTAACCGTATTATGTTGAGGTTCTTCCCGAGTCAGATGGAGCCTTTGGATTGGAATCCAATTGATTTTCTCTGGGATAGAAAGACAGCGACTGTTGGAAAGGTTATGGCTCACCCGCTTTGTTATGCAGGGTTGTCTAGTCAAGAAAAGTGTAAACAAATTATTGAGGTAATAGGTGGCAATGACTATTTTTTTTCTAATTCAGAATCTGTGTGCTGGTTAGCAAATATACGTGGTTCGGATCTTGAATATACACCTGTAGTTTGTTGTAGAGCTATTCTTTATTCGAATGGGTTGCTTAGAATCTTTCTACGGGGCCCGGTAGACGATCTACCTTCGTTAGAAAGCCATATAGAAGTTTTCCGCTTAGAAGAATTAAAGTTTTACTTGACCCAGTTAAAATCGGTAGCTCTAGATGTGCAGAACGTAAACATTTACTATTTAAACTTAATGAGCGGTGTGCAAATTACTAATTTGCAGGATCCATCGATCATTATGAGAGCTTGTAAAAACGGCACGGAACTTGAAGGTAGTATAGCAGCTCATAAAAGAGATGGTTTGGCTCTAACAAACTTCTTAAACTGGCTAAAAGTAAACGACTCCTCAGATGAATTAACATCAGCAGAGGTATTGCTAAGTTTTAGAAAAGAGCAAGATCTGTTCTTTTCGCTCAGTTTTCCTACGATTTCTGCATTTGGTCCACACGGCGCAATAGTGCACTATACTCCTTCCAAAAAGAGCAATCTGCGGTTTGCGCCAGGCAACCTGTATTTAGTCGACTCCGGTGCTCAATACCTTGATGGTACCACGGACGTAACACGTACTATTGCAATAGGTGAGCCCACTGAAGAACAAAAGTTTCATTATACTCTTGTGCTAAAGGCGCATATTGGGCTTGCTAAATCTGTATTTCCAGCTGGAACTACTGGCAGACAGTTGGATGCACTGGCTAGATCTCACTTGTGGAGTTACAAGCTTGATTACGCTCATGGTACCGGTCATGGTGTTGGAAGCTTCCTAAATGTTCATGAAGGGCCTCATTCATTTGGAAGTGATGTTCCGCTAAAAGCAGGTATGATTATCTCAAATGAACCTGGTCTCTATTTCGAGGGGAAATATGGCATAAGGCTAGAGAATCTTATGTATGTAAAGAACGCTGGAGATGGGTTTTTAAGTTTCACTCCCCTTACCCTTGTTAATTTTGATGAGAAGCTAATACTGCTTGACATGCTCTCCGATTGTGAATCACAATGGCTGGAAGATTATTCAAATCTAGTGAGAAAGACGCATAACTCTTAGTTCTTTTTTCCGAAAAGGTCTCAGTACATCAGAAAAGAACAAGTTAGGCCCATGATGATGCGCGGCTTCCTATTTTTTGCTAATGGTACTTTTTTGAGGATGAAAAGAATTAGGCTTACGCATCTGAATTATCGCCTCCTCTAAAACAGCTAGGCTAACAGGGTCATTCATCCTATGGTCAGCACCACGAAGCAAGCGCACCTCCCCGTATGGAGCATCTAAGTGCTCAAGTAGCCTAATAGATTTCTGATATGAAACAATGTCATCAGCAAGACCGTGTAAAAGAATAACAGGACAAAAAATAGTTAATTCCTTGTCTAATATGAGATTTTTTTTACCATCCTCTAAAAATGCCCTTGTGACTAGGAGTTCCCTGCCAGTATCAAACGAAAAAATAAAATAACCTTGTTCTATGAGCTTCTGACGCGTTTCAGGGGTGAATTGCCTATCGAGATCTTCAGTAAAATCAGGTGCAGCAGCAACCCCAATTAGACCCTTGACTCTTTCAGGCAAGGACTTAGCCAATGCAAACATCATCCAACCACTCATGCTCGAGCCGATTAGAATCTGCTTACCAATGGTCACATTTTTTAGCACCTCAAGTGCGTTTTGAGTCCAGATACTTATGCTGCCATCTTGGAAGTCTCCATCTGATAGCCCGTGGCCAAAGTAATCAAATCTAGTAAAAGTAATTCCATTTTCTTTGCAAAAAAGTCTTAGATGTTCGGACTTAGTGCTTGTCATATCTGATGCACGACCGCACATGAAAAGAATTCCATCCTCAGAACGCCCTGCAAAGGTTTGGTAGGCTATTTTTCCAGTTGGTGTAGACAAATACTGTGTAGACATGAAATATCCGATCTGCAAGAATCGCGTAATTTTAACTTGTCTTTTGCAGAATGAAAACAACAGAATAGAAGAACTGCGACACTATCAACTTCTTGTTTCGAGTTCATGCATAGGAAATGCAAAAGGGCCCGAAAACACACTACTCAACCTTCAATAGCATAAAAATTCGGAAAGGACGTTTACTCTGGCAGCGGAACGGGCGAATCAGAGAGACTACGCAGGTACATTATTAAACTTGCTATATCCTGAGGGTTGGAAAGTCCTGCAAAAGACATTTTAGTCCCCTTGATGTACGAAGATGGTTTGTATAGTAGATATATCATTGAGCTATAATCCCAGGTACCACCTTTTTCTAGTAAAGCTTTAGAGTACTTAAATGCATCTCCCAAGTGAGCTTTATTTTTTCCCAAAATATCCCAAAGATTAGGACCAACTTTATTGTGCCCACCTTTTTCGAAGGTGTGACAGGCGACGCACTTTTTAGATAATTTTTTACCTTCTTCTAGATTCGCATCTTTGAAGAAGGTAGCCATATCAACGGTTGCTGGGTCAAATTTGTTTTTTTGTGGGTCTAGAGTTTCGGCATTCGCAACCACATATTGGTAATGCGCAACTTCTTTGGGGTGGTAGAGAACGTCCACTATGTTACTTACGGATAGAATTGTTATTCCAAATAGCAGTACAGATGCAAAAAGCTTATTAAATTCCAGATCTTTCATAAGGAAAAGTAATGACAACAGGCGTATCGCATGCGGAAATGATACACGAATTAACCACCTTTCTTCAATGGGTACAAAAACCAGGTTTTGTATTCTTTATGCAGACAATTTGTAGTTTTATTTCTTCATTTGCATTTCATTCTTGTAAAAAAATGAAGTCTGCCCGTATATTGTCAGTCAGCACCTTTTCAAGAGCAATCGGAAAGCATTTGTGCTCAGCTTTTAGTATTCTCTTGCTTAGTGAGTCGACGGTGTCATTTTTAAACACCGGAACAGCACCTTGGATAATTATCTTTCCTGCGTCAACCTCGGGTGTAACATAGTGTACGGTGCATCCAGTGATCTTTACTCCCGCTGCCAGTGCTTTTGCTTGGGCATTTAATCCTTTGAATGATGGTAGTAGAGAAGGGTGAATATTGATGATGTTACACCCAACGCTTGATATGAAATCCTTACTCAATATTTTCATGAACCCAGCAAGACATATAAGATCCACCTTTGTATATGACAATACAGTGAGTATCTCTTCTTCTGAGGTGCAAATTCGAGTTTCTATACCATAAGCATTGGCTATGCTTACGCCACCGGCATTTGACTTATTTGAAATTACAAGATCAACAGAGAAAATTTCCTTTCCTTCATTTTTCGAGAAATCCAGCAGGGATTTCATATTTGAACCCCTGCCTGAAATAAAAATGGCAACCTTCTTTTTCATTCAACCCTAAAAACACAGAGCTTTATTTTCCTTTGCGGGGATGTAGATAAAGCAAAGGTTCACTGAGAAGACTCTTTAGCTGATTCTGATATAAATTCGGTTAGGAGTCGTACACCAAATCCGGAAGCTCCAGTGGTAGAAAAATGAGAAGTACTGTTATTCCACGCAACGCCGGCAATATCCAGGTGAGCCCATTTTGTTCCGTCATTTATAAATCGTTTGAGGAACTGAGCTGCTGTTATGCTGTCTGCACCATGATTTTCTGTAGAGATGTTCTTCACGTCTGCGACTTCGGAATTCATGAGACCATCGTAGTTTTTTGACATAGGCATTCTCCACAGTTTCTCACCAACCTTTTTTCCGATATTTACGAGGTTTTCTGCAAGTACATCGTCATTCGAGAATAATCCAGCATGATCATGTCCTAAAGCAACGACTATTGCTCCTGTGAGTGTAGCTACGTCTATTACTTGGTTTGCTTTTAAGTGTTCTTGTGCATACCACAGTGCATCTGCGAGCACCAACCTACCTTCTGCGTCTGTGTTGAGTACCTCAATTGTTTTCCCAGAGGCTGACCTCACTATATCTCCTGGGCGTTGTGCAACTCCTGAAACTGCATTCTCAACAATTCCGAGTACAGCCGCAACATTGGCTTTTACACCTTTTTTTGCTACAGCATGAATTGCACCTAAAACTGTCGCAGAGCCAGCCATATCAGATATCATATGCCACATTCCCCGTGCTGGCTTAAGCGAAATACCACCACTGTCGAAGGTAACGCCTTTTCCAACAAGGGCAATGTAAGGAGCATCCTTATCTGCTGCGCCATTGTATTTCACCACCGCTAGTTTTGAGGGGTATGTGCTTCCTTGACCAACACCTAAAAGTGCATTCATGCCCAACTTCTGCATGATCTTTTCATCGAGGATTTCAACTTTTAAGTTTGGAGCCGTTTTAGTAATTTCTCTCACAGCATTAGCATAAGTTTCTGGATTGAGGTGGTTTGCGGGCTCGTTCACCAGATCCCTGGTTAACTTAATTGACTCGATTAGTGGCTCGACTTTGTCCCTGAAAACAGAAGAGATATGCTCATAGTTCTCAATTCCAATGACAAGTTGCTCCAGTGTTACGCTTTTATCATCGGATTTTTTCGTTTTATATTTCTCGAATGAGTAGTCCTTTACTTTTGCACCGAAAGCCAGATCCAAGGCATAGTCGTCTTTCAAACCGTCTAAGAGCACTGTCGAAGAAGAAATATGATTCTTCTTCATGAGCGAAGCAATCTGTGCACCAATTTTCTCTGCGGTTTGAGCATCAAACTCCTTTTGTTTACCAAGCCCAACGAGACACAGTTGTTGCAACTTTGGATAACCTTCAACAAGATCACTAAGAAAAATACAAACGTTCTCGCCGATTTTCCCAGTGAATGAACTCGCAGCAACGCTTTTGGAGATAAACGCTGAGCTTTGTTGATCTAAAATGGAAATTCTTCCAAAGAACTCAGAATTCTCATACAGTCCGCTAAATAGAACTGGCTCACTTTGCATTACCTCTACCGGACTCAAAAAAACTACTTCCATAAAAACTCCTAGAAAAAAGAAAAGCGCAGAGCTCCAAAAAAGGGCGGGCGAACGACCAGATTCGAACTGGCGACATCCAGTACCACAAACTGGCGCTCTACCAACTGAGCTACGTCCGCCTCAGTGCACGTCACGGCAAGTGAGGATTATACTTTAACATCTTTTGCATAGCAAACTGCATTTTCATATCACTTCGATGCCATGGGTGCCTGGAATCAAATGCACTGCAGCAGTGTATGCTTTGTGTATTGATGTCATTATCCAGGTGAGGGTCTCTTCTTCAACCGCAGAAGTATCACACAAACCTTGCCGGGATACGGCTTTGAGATTGAGTTTCATCAGGAAGAAGATATAATCTTCTAGGCTGTGCGTTGGTGGACAAAATAGAATATTTTTGTACTCGTGTAGGTATTTCAGTTCCTGCAGCAGGGGATGATAAGAGCCTTTCATATGGAGATTGGATTGCTGAAGTCAAGTTATAGAGATTGTGGAATTGGTGAAATATCAGAGAGCCATGTTGGCAAGGTTGTCAAGCTTGCTGGATGGGTTTTTAGAAGAAGGGATCATGGTGCGATTCTTTTCATTGATCTGAGGGACGTTTATGGTGTGATACAACTTGTTATCTCAGAAAGTATTGATGGATTTGAGCAGCTTAAATGTGTTTCCTGTGAAAGTGTGATCACGGTTCAGGGTGTGGTTTCGGCGAGATCGCCTGAAACGATAAATGATTCGCTTCAAAATGGTAAAATAGAGGTTATTGTTAGCTCTTGGAGTGTAAATTCTTATGCTGCTTCGTTACCGCTTCAAGTGGATTCTGAGTTTTCTTATCCCGAGGAAACACGCTTGAGGTACAGGTATCTAGATCTTAGGAGGGGTAAACTCAGGAAGAATATCATACTCCGTTCAAAGATTATTTCTGAAATACGAAGCTTCATGGAAGCTGAAGGTTTTACAGAATTTCAAACGCCAATACTTACTGCTACCTCACCGGAAGGGGCACGTGATTATATTGTGCCCAGTAGGATTCACAAAGGTAAGTTTTATGCTTTGCCTCAGGCACCGCAGCAATTTAAGCAGTTGCTTATGGTTGCTGGTTTTGATCGATACTTTCAGATAGCACCATGCTTTCGCGATGAAGATTCTCGAGCAGATAGGTCTCCCGGAGAGTTTTACCAATTGGATGTGGAGATGTCCTTCGTGGGACAAGAGGAAGTATTCGAATTGATGGAGCGTCTTTTAAAGCACATCTTCTCGAAATACTCAAACAAAAAAGTTTCTGAAACTTTCGAGCGTATTCCATATGGAGAGTCGATGCTTTTATATGGGACGGATAAGCCTGATCTTAGGAACCCAATCAAAATTGCTGATTTTACTTCTATCTTCAAGGAATCTGGACTTGCAATTTTTGTAGAGCAAATAAAAAAAGGAGCTGTTGTTCGTGGGATTCCCGCTCCAAATTGCGGAAATAAGGCAAGAAGGTTCTTTGATGAAATGATACAATATGCTACCAAAGAGGTCGGTGCTTGTGGGTTAGCATATATATGTTTTGATGAGGAAAATCCTAGGGGACCTATTGCGAAGTTTTTATCTTCTGCAGAAATAAGTGAGATTGCAAAAAAGGCTTGTCTTAGCAGAGGTGATGCAATTTTTTTCGTATGTGATGTTGCACAAGCAGCTACAAGAATTTCTGGTGCTATTAGGAAAAAACTTGGGCTAGAACTTTCTTTGGTTAATAATGAGGAGTACAGGTTTTGTTGGATTGTTGATTTTCCGTATTTTGAGCTGAATGAGACAACTGGGAAATTAGATTTTTCTCATAATCCTTTTTCTATGCCCAAAGGTGGTCTGGAAGCTCTGAATGGAGATCCGCTGAAAATTGTGTCACAGCAGTATGATATTGTCTGCAATGGTGTGGAATTATCAAGTGGTGCTGTGAGAAATCATAAGCCAGAGATAATGTACCGTGCTTTTGAGATGCTTGGCCTGGATAGGGAATATGTAAATCGTGTTTTCGGCGCTCTAATTGAATCGTTTCAGTATGGCGTGCCGCCACATGCTGGGATAGCACCTGGAATAGATAGGATGGTGATGCTTATTGCAGAAGAGGAGAATATAAGAGAGGTAATTGCATTCCCAATGAACCAGAGGTGTGAAGACCAACTCATGAGAGCTCCTTCTCCTGTAGAGACAGAAAGGTTACTTGAATGTGGGATCAAATTGGTAGAGTAGTGAGGTGGTAACACCCGGTATTTGAACCAGATATGGGAGTACAAGAATGGACTTTCTTTTTGATTTTTTTATTAAATCAGCTGGCTTGCTAGTTTTGCCTTTCTTGCTGTTTCAAAAGCGTTTTTGCGAGGCTGCCCGGATAAGAGTCCTGAAAAATAGCAATTGTGACTACATTGTTACAGTCACAAGATTCTCCTTATTAAAATCTCCTATTAATTCTTCTTTGTACTTCTATAAAAGAGAGTCCTCTATGTAAGGTCATTATCGATAGCACTTACTGGATCTACACCTGGGCAAGGTGAAATTGTTCCACTCTTTCAATATGTCCAGCAAGCTTTTTATGTACTTCTTTTCTCGTTTGTCTGGTTTTTGTTACAACAAAGAATTACATTTTTTGCTAGTATATGCCCTTTATGGAATCTATTAGAGCATGTAACTGGGTCGTAGTTTGTGTTTCCAGTGCCATTGAGATAGCAGGTATCTATTTCATCTATATGGCGGTCATATTGTTTCCAATTCACTTTTGGATTGAAAAACAGAGAGAGTATTATTTAGAACATTATGAGTAACCTTTACTTTTAAAGCCTTCATTACGCATATTGCAGGAAGTATAGCGCCTCTAAGATGTTGGCTAGAATCGGATAGTTTATATATTTTTTGTGACTTACCTATCTTCACTGCAGAAGTGTGATTTGAATAGTTAAGCAATCTGACATCGCAATTTTCCTTTCTCCCAAACGAGATGATTGTTGATTTGCTTTTTCTTGCTTCCTGGATGAGTAATTCGGTGTAAGAAGCATCAAAGTTAAGAACAGCTGTACACCCGTTTTGGAAAATTTTTGCTTTTTCTCTTATAGTGGAGCCTTTCAAGTCTATCGACCTAGCTGTGTGGCATCTGATGTCGGTTATTACTCCTACTTTTGGAAGTGTGATTTGATTAAACAGATCAACGTTTCCACTTTGAATTGTATCAACTTCCAAAACTAAAAACTTACATGGGAAATCTGCGTTTAATATACCTAAAGTAAAACCCGGAAAATCTCCAGCACCATCTTTGTTGTAGCAGGTTTTACCGTAGTTGTTGAGTAGTGCGACGACAAGGTTTTTTGTTAAAGTTTTGCCGCTACTGCCAGTGATGCCTATAACAATTGGTTGATAATTTCTTATTAGAATTGCAGCTAATTTTTCCATTGCTCGCAACGGGTCATCAACTTTAATGATAGGAATTGGAACTTTTGGGCATACGGCATCTTTTCTCGTAATTATTGCCAATGCTCCATTCAAATATGCGTTCTCTATAAGACGGTGGGTATCCTGGTTCTTTGTATCTGTCGCAATAAATATTTCATCCTTTCCAATTTTTTCATAATCCACTGAAAACTTGCTTCTTGAGATATCAATTTTTGCTTGGTATTCGCAAATCAGCTCTGCCTTTAGAATGCTTCTAATGAGATCCGCAGTTAGTAACATAAGCAGTACCTATTGGCCACGTACTGGTAGCAGATATTAGGTATTTTGCGATAAAAGTAAAGCAAAATAATTTATTTTTTTTATATTTAACATAATATTTGCACAACAAACTAACTTAAATATAGAATCAAAGGTATAATATGTAAATTTTACTAGGAATATTTATTTTATGTACTTTGGAAAGGTGGTATCACGTGTTTTTTATTGATTAAATTTGAGTTCATTTCGTTTGTAAAGCTATAATGGAAGTCCTAGAAAAATTTGTCTGTAATGAACATAAGTTACCTTCGTTTGAGGCTTAATACGCGTAGTTTTATCAACAAGTTTTTCTCATTTGTATGCGTTTTTTGCGCTTTTCTGCCAGTAGTTTTTCTCTTTGTACTCCTCTTTAATACTTTTTCCGGAGCGTACAAAGCTCTTCAGCAAACAAAGTTCGAAATTGACATGGAGAAGGTAGGCATTGCATATGGTGACTTGCGTTACGAGATACGGGAAAAGCTCGTAAGATATTTGAAAGAGCAGCTTCCATGGGAAGAAGACCCTTTTGTGGTAATGAATTTTTTTAGTAACTACGCGGTAGACGAAGTGCTAGGAGCATTGAATATTGGGGAAAAAAAGGTTTGGACGACAATTTCCGGTGAAGCGGACACAGTGCATAAATATGGACTTTCCGGTAGTCCGGGAATGAAAAAGGTTGTCCAGTATTTTTCTGAGCAGGGACTTTTAAAAAAGGTACTCAACTATAAACTTTTCATTAATCCTGATTCTAGAGACAGTAGCCAAGCTGGTATAGTAGGTGCGCTAATCGGGTCTTTGTATACCGTGTTCGTGAGCTTGGTGGTTTCTTTTCTTATTGGAGTTCTAACGGCTTTATGGCTTGGTGAATACAGTAGTAAAAGCAACATCACGAGAGTTCTTGAAGTGAGTATTAATAATCTTTCATCCACTCCACCGATTGTATTTGGTATACTTGGCCTAACATTTTACATAAATTTTCTTGGCTTGCCTCGATCTTCCTCTCTGGTTGGAGGACTGACATTAGCATTTATAATGTTTCCTATTATAGTGACTTCTTCTTTGCATGCGATCAGGAGCGTACCTGGTAATATAAAGCAAGCCGCGTTTGCTTTAGGTGCATCAAAAGTGCAAGTCATCCTACATCACGTGTTACCGCTTTCAATGCCAGGTATAATGACTGGAACCATCTTAGGAATTGCGAGAATTTTAGGTGAGTCCGCACCTTTATTGATGATAGGAATGGTTGCGTTTGTGGGTAGCATTCCAGAAAGTATCAGGGAGCCAGCAAATGTTTTTGCGGTGCAGATTTATATATGGGCAACTAGTCCTGATGTTTCAACTAACGAAAAGACTTCCATTATGGTGCTTGTGCTTTTACTTTTGCTTCTGATGCTGAACTTTATGGTTCACTTTATTAGAAAGGTATTTCATTACGATTTCCACTAAAATATTATGAGTTTGTCTCTGAAAGACATTTCGCATCGCTATGAGCATTTTTCCATAAAGAAAGTTTGTTTTGAATGTTCTAGAGGAAAAATCGTTTGTTTGGTCGGTGAATCAGGAAGTGGAAAGTCAACGCTTTTGCGGTTAATAGCTGGTCTGGAAAATCCTTCTTTTGGTGTCATAAAGATTTTAAACAGAACAGTCTTTGATCACGTGGGGAGAATTTCTGTCCCGACTGAGGATAGAAATATTGCAATGATTTTTCAACACTCTTCGCTTTTTCCGAATAAGACTGTACTTGAGAATGTTCGTTTTGCTTTAAAAAAGACGGGAAAGGGTAGGGTTGCTGAAGAAATGATTGAGTTAGTTGGAATGACAAGGTACAGTGGCGCATTGCCTTTTCAAATCTCAGGGGGACAGCAGCAACTTGTCACACTGGCTAGAGCTTTTGCACAGTTTCCTGACGTTCTTTTGTTGGACGAACCATTTTCGAATTTAGATACCACGCTACGGGCAAAAATAAGAGAAGATATGATTTCTCTAATCAGTAGCAAAAATCTTACCACCGTTATCGTGACGCATGATCCCTATGAAGCGTTAGAAATTTCTGACAGCATAGTTGTGATGGATGAAGGAAGGGTGGTTATGCAGGGTGTCGCTGAAGAAGTTTACAATAGTCCTACGGATAAAAAGACGGCTGAGTTCTTTGGTATCATCAATGTGGTAGAAGGGCAAATTATTAAGAATAAGTTTTGCTGTGATTTTGGAAGTTATCAATTAAAAGGAGAATTTCCTGATATTGAAAGAAAAAATGCTTATATAAGACCATGCGGTATAAGAGTGTGTTTGTCTGGAGAAGGGCGTGAGGCAACAGTCTGTAAAGTAAGAAGTTTTTCTAAAATGTTCAATGTTGAATTAGCTGGAAAAAATTACTGGGTACAGGGCTCCGTTGATATTTTGCCAAAAAAGTATGATAAAATCTTCCTCCAATTAGATCATAAAGGTCTAATTTTTTTTGATTGATAAGGAGGTTGTATGTCATTAGGGCCCTGGCAGATATTGCTTGTTTTTCTTATAATTCTTGTTCTTTTTGGAGCTGGAAAGTTGCCTCAGGTCATCTCAGACATAGGTAGAGGACTTAGGACACTAAGAGAAGAGCTTAAAGATTCTGAGAAAAAAGCGGAACGTTAGCGTCTTTGTTTTTATCCTGGTGGCAGGGCGACTTTTGCTTTGCCACCACGAAATACGTTTGGGCTTTTTGCGACCGGTACTTTTTATTGCTTGATTGGTTGCAGTTGGTTCTTTCATTCGGACCGTTTAGTTTGTTGATGCCGGTTAACGGGTTGTTCATTTTTCATTCGCTATAAAATTGCCTCTTCTAGCCTATCTAAGTAGCCAGGTTTTGAAAAAGCTTGTCTTAGATCTAATTTAGTTGATAATCTTGTGAAATCACTAAGTTAACTAAATTGATTTGAAATCCTAGCGTTTATGCTTGACCATTTAGAAATTGCGGGAAGAAGTTTCGCTTCTCGTTTGATCGTTGGTACTGGTAAGTACAAGAGCTTCAGTGAAACTGTTGAAGCAATAGAGGCTTCTGGTGCTGAAGTGGTCACGGTTGCTCTAAAAAGGGTGAACATTACTGATAGTAAACGTGAAAGTTTACAAGATCATCTCGACCCTAAAAAATATACTTATCTTCCTAATACCGCGTTCTGTTTTACGGCGGAAGAAGCACTTCGACATCTAGCTCTGGCAAGAGAAATAGGTGGCTGGAATCTTGTTAAAGTAGAGGTTTTTTCGGAGAAGGAGTTTCTTTATCCAGATATGCAGGAAACGCTAAAAGCGGTCAAAATTTTGGCTAGAGAAGGATTTCATGTTATGCCGTACTGTAATGATGATCCTATAATGTGTAAAAGGCTGGAAGAAAGTGGTGCGGTTGCGATTATGCCGCTTGCAGCGCCGATAGGCTCAGGTTTGGGGATACAGAATCTTTTTAATTTGAAAGTTATTGTAAGGCAATCTAATGTTCCAGTAATAGTCGATGCTGGGGTCGGTACGCCATCAGACGCTGTAATAGCAATGGAAGCTGGTTGTGATGGGGTTCTTATAAATACTTCAATAGCAAAAGCGCGTTTTCCAGTTCAGATGGCAAAGGCAATGAAATATGCTGTTCGTGCCGGCAGATTAGGTTACCTAGCTGGCAGGATACCGCTTCAACAATTTGCTTCTCCCTCATCAGACAGCTCAGCTGTAGTTTGAATTGTTTGTTGAATGTATTCCTTGTTATCCAGAAAAGGATTTAAGCTCCTTTGAATAGTGAGATTGGTACACTGTCCCTAAAAACGTTGCATGGAACGATCTACCGTCAAATTTCAATCCAGAGCATTACTGATTTTAATGTATTTCGCACTGCTATTTTTGAAAAATCAACGGCTCTTTCATTCCGGTACACCTTTTTTTTGAGCAGCTTTCCTCAGGCAAGGGTGTTTTAATGCAATGATTCAAAAAAAGTGCGAACGCAGCACGTGATGTTCTTTTACTAGGTGAACCCTTATGTATTCAACCTTTTTTGCAAACAAGATAGCAGATATAGGAAGTGTGAAATTCACACCAGGACACTGATCATTTAGGTACCTAACAAGTCTCTTATTTGAGTGACCAACAAAAATTGGCAAGACGAAACATCTTAGACTTTCTATATTCTTCACAATAGTATAGCACTGCTGATTCGTTTTCCCAAAACCTAAACCCGGGTCAAGTAGGATGCTTTTTCTTGGTATACCTATCGATTCTAAAAGTGCTAATTTTTCTTCAAACCATACTTTTAAAGTCTCAATGACATCCACATTATCTGGAAGGTTGAGATCCCTTTTTACTGGGATAGTTAATGCATGAGCCAGCACCAGTGGAAAATCTATCTTGTCCTTTTTAACAAGCAGTTTTGCTACTTCCTCTACGTTTTTCTGACTGTTGATAAATGTAACACCGTTTTCTACAGCAAATTCCACCGTTTCTGGATTGTAACTATCAATCGCTGCGACGGTACCATGCTTCTTACACAGCGCTACTACTTCCTGCAAAGTTCCGTCCAGACGGTTTATTTCTTCCCTCTGTGAAATTGGCTCTGCATCGGGTCTTGTTGACTCCGCACCCATCTCTATTATATCAGCACCATTTCTTATCATGTGCAGTGCATGCCTTACAGCGTCATCCTTCTTAAAAAATTTTCCTCCGTCAAAGAATGAATCCGGGGTAATGTTTAAAGTTCCAACGATTTTTGATCTCACCACTCCAAATTACAACACAAAAACCCTACTAAGAGTCCTAATTTTATATGTCCTGATCAAGTTGAATTAACAATTGTGCTTCGTCGAGCAAAAAAAAATCTATAGATTCGGATCAGACACAATTATAACTATATCTATGCTTATAGCATATTTCCTTTAGATGAAATATTTGGATCAGTGAAATGAACTACTATTGTGATAGTAAATCTGAAGGTTCAGGGGATATGACAACGTCATATATGCTAAAATTAATATTCTTTTAGCCGACATACAAACGTTGTATCTTCGATTCATAGACTAACATGATCTTAAGAAGTGAAATTCCTTCTAGTGGTTCTATTGTGATTAAGCAAAGCCTGCCTCACGTTTATTTTGTGGATCGGATGAAGCAGAAATGGAACTATTTCTGCTGCTGGTTTGAGCGTAAAGTAGCGATTCAGAATTTCTTTGTGTGGGATCCTGAGTTGCTTGTCGAGCAGTATAGCTTTGCCCCAAAACAAGATGTCTATATCTATAGTTCTTGGAGAATACTTACCTAATTTGATCCTTTTCATCTGCTTTTCTATCTTTTTGAGACGATTTAGTGTCTCGAATGGCCCGAAGAGTGCTCTTCCGATAACAACAGCATTATGATAATCCATGTTCCATTCTTTAGGGGCATTTTTTGTGAGAAGTGCTTTTGTTTTAATTATTGAAGAAAGTATTTTTCTTGTTACGGGCAATCTTTTTACTGCAGACAGGATGTTTTTTTTTGTATCCCCTATATTTGAACCTAGACCGAGTACCA
Source organism: Neorickettsia findlayensis (assembly GCF_009856525.1). Taxonomy (NCBI): domain Bacteria; kingdom Pseudomonadati; phylum Pseudomonadota; class Alphaproteobacteria; order Rickettsiales; family Anaplasmataceae; genus Neorickettsia; species Neorickettsia findlayensis. Next base: position 402,009 of record NZ_CP047224.1, read on the forward strand.
CTAAATTTCCCTGAAGTGTCATCAGTGGACCATGATGGAAAAGCGCAGAGCGGTATTGTATAATGCATCCTTGAAATATGAAAGATTTTTCTATATTTTTATGCACTTTGGGTTCAGATATTTTAGCAGTGAGGCGGTTTTACCTGGTCATCCTGATAAAATAGCTGACCAGATCTCAGATTTGGTTTTGGACACCTATCTTCAAAAAGATCCTTCGTCTAGGGTAGCAGCTGAGACAATGGTAACTCCGGATAAGATTATTGTAGCGGGTGAAGTGTCTGGTCCAGAAGTTACCGCCGTAGAACTGGAGGAAAAGATTCGCTTGTTTTTAAAAAATATAGGATACGAAAAACATTTGCTGGACTGGGAATCTTTGGAAATAGTCAACCTTTTACATGAACAGTCTCCTGAAATTTCTGCGGGTCTCCGACGTTCAGCTAAGTTAGGTGCTGGTGATCAGGGTATCATGTTTGGATACGCAACTGATGAGACATCAGTTGGTATGCCAGCCCCAGTGTATTATGCGAGAGAAATCGTTCGTGTTGTAAGAGAAAATCCCCTCTTTGGGCCAGATGGAAAAAGTCAGATTACTCTTGAATATGATTGTTATGGGAGACCGGTTGATGTTGCTAATGTGATTGTATCAGTACAGCATCCAGCAGGGATGTCAACAAAAGATGTTAGAAATATATTGTTGGAGAAAATAATTTCTACTTTACCTAAAGACTGGTCTTTATCAGCAGATAAGGTCATTATTAATCCTGCTGGTCCATTTACAATAGGTGGCCCTAAAGGCGATTGTGGCCTGACTGGAAGAAAAATAGTCGCGGACACTTATGGAGGTATAGTTCCGAACGGTGGTGGTGCATTTTCTGGTAAGGACGCAACAAAAGTTGATCGTTCTGCAGCTTATCTTGCACGCTACATTGCAAAAAATATAGTTTTTTCAGGTGCAGCAAGCAAATGTGTTGTACAGTTGTGTTACGCAATTGGTATGGACGCTCCATTAAATGCGCAAATTTCTATACCTGGAGTTACTACCCACGAAAAGGAACAGATTTTTTCTTTGGTCAGCGATAGAATAGATTTTTCTCCTTTAGGGATATCTATGCTTCTTCATTTAGATAGGCCGATATATTTAAAAACATCTGTAATGGGCCATTTTGGTCATTCGCATAGTCCTATGGATATGTCTTTTAAATGGGAAGATCTTGATTTAGTTCCTCTAATACAAGAGAGACTGAAAAAAGTAAAAGAAGAAGTAAGTTAATCTAATTTCCCGCCGATTGGCTTGCGTAACGTGACACAGATTAGTCCTTCACTGATGTGTGTGAGTATGACCTCTGTCTCGCTACCTAAGTCCGCACATACTATTTCTAGGTTGCTTCTTTCTGAAGCACCTGAGGTTTTCCTGGGAAAGTTCTTGCCAAATAATTCACTGAATTGATGAACCCACCGCATTATCGTTGGTGGAGACACTGAGAATATCCCTGCAACATAGTTCATTGAAACGCCAGAAAGATAAAGCTGCACAGCATGCATTTTTAGGCGCAGCTGTGCCCCGTATTTCTCATTCCTAGTAAACTGACACCCACAGTTCAAGCACTTATATCGCTGCTTTTCTTTTGTTCTACCGCTTTTGATAAATTTTATGCTATCGCACTTTGGGCAATGCACTGCTGCAATCTTGAAAAATTCAAAAAGGTGGCTTTTTCATATCGAAAGGCAGCGGAAAACCCTTGAGCAGATTCTCTTCAATAGATGTGTCATCTTTAGTAGCGATTTCTTTTGCGTGATTATACGCAACGATTATAAGCTCTGAGAGGATACACATATCTTCTTCCAGGTTTTCATCTATTATCACTTCTTTAAGGTCAAAGTGTCCATCGATTGTAACCTTGACCATCCCACCAGCAGACTCACCTGTGTAACGAGCATTATCTTTTTTTTCTTTGATATCGCTCATTTTTTTCTGCATTCCTTTGATCATTCCCTGAATATCCATGCAAATTACCCCGCAATAGTGATCACTCTTCCTCTGGGGCGATGGTAGCATTCATTTTTTAATTTTGCCAGCTTTGTGTTTTGTTTGAGAGTAATGCATTTGAAGCATGAATAAGGCTGCCTAATACAGGAGGACTATTGGCAAGTACCCTAGTTTTATTGTAGAGGTTCCTACTGGGAGAACAATCTATCCAATCAGTATACAAGCTGTAAAGAAAGCCGTTGCAAGTTTCCTGTCTTCATCATATTACTCTGTGATTGCCATACACATGCTTTTATCCATCTCCTCTAGAAGACTGTCCGGCTGATTTTTTCATAATTGTAGAGTATAGACGCTAATTTATTTACTCATATACTTGAGAGTTGCAGCTTCTATACCGTGTTATTAGTCTAACAATTTTGAACCATCAAACTCTTTGAGTATATAGCCGATCAACTCAGAGGGATTTGCATCGTTGCTTTTAGATATTCCAGAATCGGTGGATGCTGTTGTACATGTCTCATTTGAGAAAATCTTTACAATCTCCCCTGGAGAAGGTAAGTCAGCCATGTATGACATTCTGATCACAGCAAGCTCGGCAACATTATAATCGCAATTAAAAGATTTAACTTCCTCAATACTGGAAAGCATGCACTGCGCAAGTCTGCAAAAAAAGCTGGACCGACTATCATCTTTGGCGGTGAGTTTATCCTGGATCTTTTGATTTGTTAGTGCTAAGAGCTCCATAAAAATGGTAAGCACCTCGTGTCCTCTAGAGTACATATCATTTAATTTATCAAGCGAGGTTTTGCAGTTACCAGCGATGATGGAGTCCAATAAACTATTTATTTCAGATAGATCTGCGAGGCCCATTTTGTTTCTCAAAACGTGTATTGTGATTTTTTCTTCAGAGGGATGAAGGGCAACTTGTTCCAAAAGAGATAAAGCATCTCTAAGTGAGCCATCTGACTTTTCTGCAATGAATTTTACTGCATCTTGAGTGATTCCAATTTGTTCTTTCTCGGCAACTTGGGTGAGTCTTTCCGTGATTATGCTCATACTAAGCCTTGAAAGTCGATAATGTTGACATCTTGAGATAATAGTCGCAGGGATTTTTTGCAATTCTGTGGTTGCAAGAAAAAATTTTACATATTGTGGTGGTTCTTCAAGTAGCTTCAATAGTGCGTTAAAGGCACTTTGAGAAAGCATATGAACCTCATCAACTATATAACTCTTGCATTTCGAGAGAAGTGGTTTATAAAGTGCACCTTCTACTAACATTCGAATGTCTTCAACGCCTGTATTGCTTGCTGCATCAATTTCTAAAACGTCTGGATGGGATCCATTCATCACTGATACGCAAGAATCACATTTTAAACAAGGCAGAACATCTATCCGATTTAAGCACAGAAGAGAAAGCGTCACTGCTCTTGCGGTTGTTGTCTTCCCCGTTCCATAAGGCCCTGAAAGCAAAATAGCACCAGCAACTTCATCCTTCGCTATTGATGCGGAAAGGCACTTGACCAAAAAATCTTGTCCAACAATTTCATTCAGTAGGCGCGGCCTATATTTGTTTGCAAGTCCTATATAACCCATCTGAACAGCGAGATAGAGCCAGTACAAACAATATACGGAAAAACAACACCTATGCAACAATTGAAAGTCATTACCGGATGTGTTCAAAATTAGATTCAGCTGAACTACGGCAAAGAGGCAGAAACACTCATCTTGAGGAAAAAGTAACCAACACCACACCAAATCCAGATGCGGCAGTGCGTTTCCCTGGAGATGAAGAAGACCGCAAACTCAAACGTTCAGATGACCCCCTTTCAACCTTATTTCTTCCATCCCATCCAGGAATTTCCACAAAGCAGAAGCAAGCTCAAGAGCGCCTTTTCTTGCTGCTTCCCTTTCGTGTTCGTCCATTTCTTTGATGAGATTTTCACATTCTTGAGAGTGCCACTTATCAGCCTCTTCATGCACGGAGAAGAACTTCAGCGCCTTCTTATCATCCACAGAATGAAATTTCTTCAGACTGGCTATTTTTACACGAGCTACTTCTGGGATTTGTCTTTCATAAGCATACAAGGCACCTACACCTTCTGCTAAAGAGCTATTTGACAATCTGAAAAATGCCCTACTTAAGTTCTGGGTTGTCTCAAGTAACTTTGCATTTTTGACTTTTTCACTGTTCAATCCAATGAAGGAACAAAAATCTAACCATAATTTTGGATGATTTTCCTCTCCCTTTTCCTCATCAATCAAATTATCAAGCAATACTTGTCTAGTCTTTATATCAGAACATTTTGAGTGAAGAGTGCTGAGGTATCTAGGTGTCTCATTGACGTGATTAAAGTACTGGCAAGCGTATTCCTGTAGATCTCTTTTAGACAATTCACCCCTTTCCCAAGCTTGATAAAAAGAGTGTTTCAGCAGGGATTTAGATTCTAATTCTCTTGCAAACATTGGAGGACAGAAAAAGGTATAAGCAGAAGTAAAACATAATATTAAACTCTTTGAAAGTGCTTACCTAGCATCAGAGAAGGGATTAACATTCAACTATGTACGAATTAGATGAATAGCTGCATTTTCGAGTATACGGTTTGTGTAGCATAAAGATCCTCTGACTGCAAAAAATCTCAATAAATCTACTATCCCATAGTAAAGTGGTGCTGTATTGTAGTATAAGGCTTCCTTTATTGTCTTGTGTTTTTGATCCAATTTTTGAGCCAATGCTAACGTGTTTGGGATTGAAATTGTGAAATAAGACACTTATATCTTCTGCAGTAGACTTGGGACTTGATAGCTAACTCATGGAGAAAACAGAGCATAAGAACACTTATTCCTTTGGTGCGGACGCATCGAAGGTTTTAAATTTGGTCATACATTCTCTTTACAGGCATAAGGATGTTTTTCTTAGAGAGCTCATCTCCAATGCATCTGATGCTCTGAATAAACTGCGTGAAGCATCTTATTTCGACCAGGAATTACTTGAAGATAACCCTGAGCTTGAGATTCTTGTCTCTCTTGATAAAGAGAAAAAAATATTAGAGATCTCCGATAACGGGATCGGAATGGACGAAAAAGAACTTGTGGAAAACTTGGGGACGGTAGCTAGATCTGGGACTGAGAAGTTCTTGGCATCACTTAAAGATAAAAAAGTCGATTTGATAGGGCAGTTTGGGGTTGGATTTTATTCAGTCTTCATGGTGGCAGATAAGGTTGAAGTGGAGACAAGAAAGGCAGGTACAAAAAAAGGTTATATTTGGGGATCCCGTGGAAGAGACAGTTTCTATGTTGATGAACTTGGTGGGGAGGTTCCTAGGGGAACAAAAATCAGAATCTATCTTAAAGACAATTCTGAAGAATTCTTGGACAAGTTCAAGCTAGAGCACGTTATTGTAACAAATTCCAATCACATTGCCTTTCCAATATACCTGATTGATGAGAAGGGCGAGAAAGATCAGATTAATTCTGCGAGTGCTATATGGACGAAGAACAAAACTGACATTACTGATGAAGAACATCAAAACTTCTTCCGCGATGTTGCACATGTTGGAGGAAAGCCGTGGATGATCATCCATAATAAAAATGAGGGAAGCATTGAGTATATAAACTTGCTCTACGTACCGTCCATAAAGCCGTTTGATCTTTATAATCCCGATAGGAGAACTTCCGTAAAACTATACATAAAAAAGGTTTTCATAACCGAAGAGAATGTACAGTTAATTCCTCAATACTTGCGGTTTTTAAAGGGCGTGGTGGACTGTGCTGACCTCCCGCTCAATATAAGCAGGGAAACGCTTCAATATAATAATGCACTTATTAAGATAAAGAAGTCCTTGACCAATAGAGTGCTTAATGAGCTTAGAAAAAGAGCAGACAGTAATCCTGATGAGTATATCTCTGGGTTTTGGAACAATTTTGGCGCTGTTTTAAAGGAAGGCCTCTGCGAGGCTATGCCAACGGATGAAAGGGAGCGTTTATTTGCTTTGTGTCGTTTCTATTCCTTAAAGAAAGAGAAGCTTATCAGTTTAGATGAGTATATACAGGATATGCATCCGGAACAGAAAGAGATTTACTGTCTAGGTAGTACAAGCTTGGAGAGTGCTAAAAATAGCCCTCAGCTCGAAGGCTTTGTTAGTCGTGGGTTGGATGTGTTGTTTTTTACTGACCCGGTAGATGATTTTTGGGTAAGTGTTTCTCATGAGTATAAGTCGCATGATATTAAATCAATTACTAGATCTAGCATTGACCTTGATGCCTTTGCTGAACTCGAAAAAGCAGAACAGGAAGTCCAACAGCATCATGATAAAGAGATAGATCGTTTGATAGCAAAAATGCAAGAAGTCTTGAAAGATGAAGTTGAGTCTGTGAGAATTTCGAAAAGACTCACTGAGAGTCCTGTATGTCTTGCTGTTCCGGATGGTGCAATGGATATAAGAATGGAGAAATTTATGCTTGAGCAAAAGCAGCTTCATTCTAAGGCTAAGAAAATTTTGGAGATCAATACTTCTCACCCTGTGATTGCAAAAGTAATCGGGAAAGTCGATCTTCCTGAAGTAGAGGAATTAATATTTCTCCTCTATGATCAGGCATGTATTCTACAAGGTGAGGAGGTGAGTAGTCCCATGAGAATGTCTAAGGCCCTAAACAAGCTGCTTTTGCTGACCTGAAATGAGGTGGCCGCTTTGCGAGTATAGTCCAGTAGAAGCTGTTAGATACTGAGTTTTCTGGTAGCATTTTTTTAAGCTATTTTAAGTATAATGGCACTTTGTCTTCTGGGTTGCCGTTTCCTTCTGGAGAGAGACGTGTTTGGCTGATTTGGTGTTTTGTTTTTCGTATCCAGGCGATTTTTTTTGCTTTATGGTGAGCTATGCAGGGTCTATACAATAAACTTTTGGATGCTATCAGTGGTGGCAACTACTCTCTTTTTTCTCAACTCACTAAACGCGTTCAATTTGATTATTCGGGGGCTGCTTACGATGAGATGCCTCTTTTTAATGCAGTAATTTCTGCTATTTGTGTAGAAACTCCAAAAGACGAGAAAAGCATTACCGATTTGTCTGCTATACAGACACAAGAATCAGCCGCTGCGATTGCAGGATTAAGGGCAAGAATAGGCGGTAGACAAGAAATTTTTATGGATTTATGTAAACACCTTCGTGTGAATAGCCTAATAAATTTTGCAGATTTTAAAAGTGGCCTCACACCGGTGCAAATTGCTTTAGATGCTAATAATCCTTCTCTTATAAATCAATTATTCGCGAATGGTGCACTGAGGACTGCTAAGTGTGATATCGATGGAGTTCCTGGTTGTACTTTGTTCATGAAAGCGCTGAATTGCGCCCATACTGGGGATTCTGTGGAAATGTTGAAAGCAGTTGCTCGTGGTACAGCTGATCTTAAATGCTTGGCTACGACGGGTAAAAGAGATAAGCAGATAGTAGGTGACTTATGCAACTATTTCCGCTCTCTTGCACTAAACTATGAAGAAGCATTAGCAGTGTTGGTATCCTCAAACTGCAATGGGGAAAACATATATCATATGATGCTTCAAAAAAGTGATAGTGAGGCTTTGCAATGGTTAAATAATCTTCTTTTATCAGAGAAACCGCTCATTGAAGAGGCGCAGGAGCTTCTGAATGGTCTAAATCTTTCAAGTAAATACAAAACACAAATTTTGCAAAGTGCTCGTTATGCGAATGATAAGTTTGTTCGTAGAAGGAAAGCAGTGGGTGCAGCGGATGTGATATTCAATATGCCATGTGGGGGCCTTACTCCGATGGAATTTGTAGTGAGCAATATACCTTCTCAAAATGCTGAAGGGTTTGCTACGAATGCAATGATTAAAAGCAGTACAGGAAGTTCTTACGTCTCTCTTGCGGAAATAGTTGATGGTGGGGTGGATCCGTCTGGATTAATTAACCTCGCTGATGCAGTGTTACGTTGTGCTCCAGAGGCTATATGTGCGAAATTTTTTGATACTTGCTCTGGTCATGCTTTTTTGACAAAGCTTTGCGATTCTTATGAAAAACGTGATGGTGCTGTTACTGAAAAATCATTTATTGCTTTCTTAATCAAACATCGCTTTCCCTAGCTTCCTAAAATTTGTCGAAGAAGGTAGGCTCAGTGTTAAGGATGTCTTGCATGCGGTAGTTGAAAACCGTGATTCGAGCAAAATTACTGATTTTGTTAAGTACGTTCCGGTACAGCTTTGGGAGTCTGAAAATGGAGAGGGGTGTACTCCGTTGGAGGTCGCTATTGCAAATGATGACGCTGCTTGTGTTGCTGCGATTTGTCAAAGCTTAGAAGGTGCGTTAGCGTCTGCAAGCACTCAAGAGGAAATCGACGCCACCCAGGAGTGTATAGATAGGCTTCTTTCAAGGGTTAGTAAGCTATCTGGAGGAACGGTTTTGCACTTTGTTGCTGAAAAAGTTCCGCATCTGAGGGATGTAATTTTTAACTTGTCTTCCAATCTTGAGGCGTTGTTGAATATTAAGGATCGAAAGGGGCTCCTACCAGTTCACCATAACAAAAACCTTGGCGTTTTTTATGGACCTTTGTGTAAGCAGAAATACGGGGTGTCGGTTGCAGAACTAACAGCGAGTCAGATGAGTGATTTAGAAGAGAGTGTCGTACTTCACAGAAAAATCGCCGATGGAGATAAGTCTGTCCTAGAAAGGCTATTTTTAGAAGATGAATCCAATGTATACAAACGTATAGATACTGTTGATGGTGCGAAAAGCATTCTTGAAGTGGCTGCTGAAAGCGGTAATTCGGATTTAGTCAAGTTTATTCTTCTTGAACATAGGAAATTGCAGGAAAAAAGTAAAACTCAATGTGAAGAACTTAAGGCTGAAGTTGAAAAAATTACAGCTCTCCAGATTCCTGAAATGCAAGCAATGGTCAGTGATCTGGAAGCTAAAAGGGTCCTCCAAGAGGGGGTACAGCGTGCTAGATCTGATTCGATGTGTAGCCATGCTAATGCAACGGTATTGAGGGTGCTTAGTGTACAGGAACAGCAAGGTTGGCATCAAGATGTGCTAGATAGTGCTGATTTGCGTGAAGAAACGCTTGTTGCAGCACTTTTGGATAATGGTATAAATCCGCTAGTTACAGCTGTGCAAAGTGGTAACAGCGCGGTTGCACAGAAAATATTGTCAGAGACCAAAGGATGCGTGAATGATGACCTCAAGGACAAGCTTATCGAAAAGCAAGATGTTGCTGGACTTTTAAAGTATGGCTTTGGATCAGCTGTCCTATATGATGCTGAATATAGTCTAACTAGGGATCTTGGAAAGTATAAGGCAGAGTTTGATCCTTCAGCAGCAACTGTTGCGCTTGTACGTGAGGAAATGAATATTCTTAGAAAACAGGTTACCTCAAAGTTTGCAAATAAAGGTGCTCTGCTTACATATGCCCATGCTATCTCTATGGATACATCTGAAGCAGATAACATAAGAGATAAATTGAGTGGCTTTGAAGATGGAGACAAAGCGCTTGTTTCGGTATGTAGCCCAGATGGTCATAATATAGGCACCCTTATTGCTGCCTTTGGTAGCATTGCACAATGGCAGGCCTATGCAAACAAGTATAGCAAGCTAAAGGCTGCAGATAGTGGTGGTGTTTCTCCTGCAGTAAACGTGTCCGCTGAGGTGGGTAGTCCCCTACAGGTTGCGCTTCTGGCGAAGCACTTTGCAAATAGTGCCACGGAAAAAAGAAGGAGGGCATTTTTTTTTGATTATTTGGTGCAGCATTATTTAGATGATCTTTTTATTCCAAATGTGAATGGGGAGAATCTTTTGCACACGGCTGTTAGATGTAAGGATGCAGAGGCGATGGAGTCGATTCTGACGCATGCTGCTTCTGTAAGCACTCTTACTTTTTCCGCATTGAATCAACGTAATGGGGCTGGTAGGACTGTTTTAGAGCTTGCTGTTTATATGAATAATGCTTCAGTGATTAAAGCAATACTTGCTACTGTTTTGGCACACCACGGAGCAGATGCTGCTACTAGCCTACTTCTTCGATCTCGTCTTTTACACACTGCTGTGGCGATGAACAATGATGCGATGCTTAAGCTGATTGCAGGCATGCAAAAAATGCTTAATGCGATTACTGCTCCAGAGCAGGTGCTCTTACTAGAGAATCAAAAAGACTCACAAGATAGGGATCCGTTTGTTCTTGCTGTCGAAATGGGAAATCTTTCTGCTGTGAGAGTGATGCAAAATGCTGGACTGCAAATGAATGTAGAGAGTGTTAAAAAGGCAATTTTAGCTCTCCCGGCCAGCTTTGATCAGAATGAGTTAAAGGGATTCATTAAATGTCTCAAATTGAGTAAAGAAGATGCGGGTACGCTTCTTACTGAGCGTGAAAGACATTTAAGAGAAGCTCTTCCTTCGAAGTCAACTCCTGCTGTGGAAGTCAAAAGCGATAAAGAAAGAGAGGAGATTGTAGCTCAAGTGCGCCATTATGCAGAATCTGAATCCAAACTATTTAAAAAGCGGTCTTGTCACACGCATAATAGTGTTCTTTCCGAATTTCAACAAGGGTACAACGAGAGGGCTGCATCTTTAAAAGACGATATTACGAGTGGTAGGGTGGATGCTGCCATTGCTAGCGTGCGTTCACATCCGGGTCTTATAGACTCTTCAGATGAGAGAAATGAAATTGTAAATGCAATACTGAGATCCAAGAATGTGCAATTGGCTAAGATTGCCGTGCAGAGTTCGAATAAGTTCATAAGGAATTCTAATGGTGACAACTTGCTCGATTGTATTATAAAGGGAGCTAGTGATGAAACTTTAAGGGAATTGGTCACCGAATGTATGGTAACTGGTTATGGTATTGCTGAAGTTTCAGGTCAAGGTACAACTTCCTTTCAACTGCTGGAAGCGAGAAATCCTGTTCTTGCAGCGGAATTAAGAAGCACTTATGAGGAAGAAAATGCTAAAACAGGGGCTCTCATGCGTTGTTTGGAAGATGTTCTGCAATCCGCAAATGTCGGTGAGAAGTCGCGTGCAGCTTCCTTATTACTAGGGGAAATGAATTCTCTTCCCAAAGGTTATCATTTTCCTGTTTTTTCGCAGATGTTTTCACAAATATCTAGTGAAAGTGTGCCTGGTGAGCACTCTTTGCTTACAAAACGTTTTGGTTTGCTCTGCTATCTTTTGAAGGGGGTTTCATACTTTGGAGAGAGAAACCCAGAGAACGGGGATACAGTTTTGCACATGTTGTTTAAGGTGCTTAGAACCGCTCCCTCAGCTACCACCGAGGTGCATGATGCTCTTAGTGCCATCCTTGCTAATAAGCATTTCTCTCCCGAATTGTTACTGGAAAAGAATTATTACGGTGTTTCAGCTTTGGATGTATTAGCAGGCACGAAGGGATCCGGGCAACTTTTAACTATTATTAGGCAGGCCGTTCCAAGTTTTGCAGACAAAATTAGCTTTTCGAGAATGTTAATGCTTTCTGTGCTTGGGGCAGATTCAGTCGAAACTAGAGAGTTTTTGGAACATCATCAAGGTCCCCTACTAGATATTAATGCTGAGGATGAAGATGGTTATTCTAGCCTTGAGTGCGCCATCCTAAACAATAATATTCCTATGTGCAAGCTTCTCCTTGAATATGGTGCGGAAATCAATACCGTCGATTCTTGTGGTCGCAATTTTCTTGATAAGATACTCGATCGTTCTCTCGAGACAGGTAGTCGACCTAGTCCTGAGATGGTGTCTTTCCTTGTAAGTAGAGGTATAGATTTGATCCATTCTAGTGGAGGTTTGAGTACTTTAGAACGATTCGAGAAGTTTGAGCGAAAAAGAGATCTTTGCCGCGCTCGTTTAGCTGTTCTAATGAATAAGACTGACCTCTGTCAGAGCGATTATACCGAACTGCGCTTTCTAATGAATGCGCAATTGGAGAATAATTACTGTCAAACTCTTCTTCAGGCTGAACTCGAGCGGGAACGAGTTAATAAAGAGGTAAGCGAGCAGGTTGCGAGTGCTCTATATACCGCAAGTGACAATATCTTGATCCGGAATGTTAGGTCACTTGTAAGTGCTCCATTCAGATTATCGAAAGAAAAGAGTACTGCAAGCATTGTTGGAGGTCTGTTGTGTGTCAAGATTGATGGTAATGCTACCGTTGATACTGATCAACTTTTTTCTTCTGCAAAGTCCAACGGGATACGGTGCAGTAGTTTATCGTTCAATAATGGTAGGAATATCGTTAAGGTAGAAAGAAGAGCGGATGGTTTGACAAACTATATTCCTCAAAGTGGGTGTGTTGTTGTCTCGGTTGAGGCGGCAATAAAAGGGAGCTACAAAACAGTTGACATACTCATGAGTAGTGATGGTTCCGTTTCTTTTGGTTCTAAAAAAAATGCTGATAAGTATGCTTCTCTTTTAAGGGAGGGTAAGCTTGATCTTTCTTCTTCAGGTGTATACGTTAATGGTACGCCACTTGAAAAAGCCATTGGTTCAGCGTCTCAAAAACCTATAGCATCTCAAGGAATTCATGAGGCGGCAAAAGCTTTGAAAGAGGCCGGTGCTTCAAGTGCGGAAGATGTTCATGCCCATCAGGGACAGGTACCGACTGGTGGAACGCAGCACGCTGCTGAGCGTGGGAGCGATATATGAAAATGTCTAGGGTGGATAGTGTAGTATGTTGTGCATGGCAGGGCATGCAAGCCTTCTTACTCGAAAAGAGGAAGTGATATTTTTGACTGAGCATTGCCGTGTGGAACGAGCTTCTCGAGCCTGCTGAACTCGTTACTTTAAATAAGGTGGTAGAGTGTATAAGAACGGGGTTCTGTTTTAAGGGTCGTTGTTCGGGATTTCTGCTCCTTACATAATTGCCAAGATTGCGCTTTTATCTTATTTTTCCATCACGCTTTTAAAAATTATTGTTATCCGATCGTTTGCTGTAATTAAAAATCATAATTATCAAGAACAAAATCTAGTAAGGTTGTGGATGAGCGTACTATAAAGTGTCTTTTTTGGATGTTTTTTAGGTATCGCAATGTCTAGCACCCCTTCTGAGGAATAATCTATTTTTTCCAGTATTCTTCCATATGGGTCGATAACTGCGGAAATACCAGTAGTGGTTGATCTGACAAGTGGAAGTCCATATTCTATTGCTCTGATACGTGCCATTTGTAGATGTTGGTACCGTGCAGTGCTGTTTCCAAACCAACTATCATTTGTGAGGTTGACTATCCATTCAGCAGGCTTTTTTCGAGCAATAAAAGTGCTAAAAATACTTTCATAACAAAGTATTGGTGCTGCCTCGATGCTATCTAGCACTTTAGTATTATCGTGACCCGGAGTAAAACTGCTCATTCCATTAACAATCTTTTTTATTGGTATTATATTTTCAAGAGGTACGTACTCTCCAAATGGAATAAGTTTGACCTTATCGTAATACTCTGCGATGAGCCCGTTGCTAAGTACAAAAATTGAATTAAATAATGAATTATTATCTCTACGTGTTCCGGCAGCTATTAGAGGTTTTCCAAGAGCTTGGCTCACATAAAGCGTTATGTCTGTTTCAGGTCTCGAGAAAAGGAACGGCAATGATGATTCCGGCCACACGAAATAGGTGATTTTGATCGAAGGTCTAGACATACTTAATTGAAGGTACTTCTTGAGTACCATCTTTTGAAATTCGGTTGTCCAAACTTGCTGATGAGAGATATTTGCCTGTACTATCCTGACGATTTTTGATGAGTATTGTGTTGGGTAAGTGCTCAAACGTCTAAGACCAAAGCAAAAAACCGATATGAATAAAATAATTGAACAAATAAAGTAGAGTCTGGCTTTTTTTGAATCCTTGAAAAGAAGTTCCCCAATCGAGCCAGAAAGAAATGTTGTAAATGCTGTAAGTCCAAAAATACCAAAAAGTGATGCTAGCTGAAGAAACTCTATATGATCCCATGAATAACCGATTAAATTCCATGGAAAACCACTGAAACACACTTCTCTTAGGTATTCGGATCCTGTTATTATGAGAGAGAAGGTGAGTGGATTTTGTATTTTGATCGCCTTAAACAGCATAAAGGCGCAGGTAAAATAAAGAGAAAGAAAAATGGAGAGTACAATAGGAACTGGTATGATTAGCCACCATAAATTTTGTATATCTGTCGCTAATGCAAAAGCAATCCAATATAAAGAAGTCAGGAAAAAGGCACTTCCAAAATAGATAGAAAACAAGAAGGTTTGTCTTATAGAGGAAGACAGCCTTAGTTGTTTATATACAAGTGCAAGTACAAAAATAAGAACGAATGTCAAGTGAAAGGGTGCAAACCCAAGCGTCATACACACTCCAAGGAGTATTGGTAAGTATTTTTCTGATACCTTCATGTGTAATTTGCTTTTGTTCCCTTTAGAGTCTCGAATATTGTTTTATTATCAAAGAAGATTCTTGGTTTCCACAGACTACCTTCAAGATTAATGTCAACCGCAATTGGACTGTCGTTAAGATTAAAGAAAACACGTGCAATAGACGAATTTTTCATATCAACAAGACTGAAATGTGAAGAAAAAACGCCACTAGTCGCCTTAGTCATAAAACTAAGTGATGTACCTATAATGCCGTTAGTAATGTTTCCTGAACCGTCAACTTGAAATAGAGGAGTGCTCTTTTCAAAGAAACTGACTCTGATAACCTCATCTAGTTCTTTTATTGAATTTACTTCAACTAGCTTTAGTGGAAGTCCATCTATATCGCCTCCCTCTAGTAAAATATTAGGAGAGTTAAAAGTGATTTTGCCATTCAGATTTTTGACTATTTGAGCAATACTGAAACCCTTAGAGGAAAGATTACCCTGGACGCTTGCTTTGCCAGAAATATAATCAATTTTAAAATATTTTTTAAAAAGTTTTCCGAGATCTAGGTTAACGGCTGCTACTGATGCAATGATACCATTTTGTCCTTGGGCAAAAGTGAGATTTGCAACCATTTCAAAAAGTAAATCTTCTCTTTTGACAGAGAACTTAGTTAGTTTAAGTATTCTATTTTCTGTTTCTGCTGAAATCGCAAGATTCAAATGGGGCTCTTTGTTATTTGCATCAAAAATATTGTTACAAATAACATTGAATTTTCCACTGAGATTATTAGGAATATAAGGGAAAACATCCTCGTTCCATTGTATTTTGAAATCTTTGTTGTTTTCTTTGAAAACGTTAAACAGGCTCGGGAACTCAATGATGCTTTTATCAAATCTATTTCCATCAAGATCTATTTCTAGAATATTTGAATCTTGAATAAATCTTATCCTTCCTGTGAAGCTCATTCTATCTGAATCTACAGATATATACGAAGCGTTATTCCTCTGTTTTATGTGGTGAACAAAATCAATATGGGAGATTTCATTCTTCCCAACTTTTGTATTTTCTAACTCGAACCTGACTGCCGCGTCCAATTCAGTAAAGCGATCCACAAGTGAATGAACATTGTCTTTGGTAAGGGTTTTTAATTCCAACGAGCTGGCTTTGAAATCAGTCCTTATTTTCTTTAAGAGTCGATTGTATTGAATTGTTCCATCAATTGCTATTTCATCTGTGAGAAATCTACCACTATTAATCAGGAACATATCTGGTCCAAAAACAAAATTAACTGAAAAGTTGAACCGCTTCCCTATTAAATTTGTAATATCTATATACTTCGCCGATAGTGGTGTAATAGTGATCCATTCGGGAACCGTGCCAACACAATTTGCCTCTGCACGTAGAATAGGATGTCCTCTCAAATTTCTTTCAACAATACCTTTTGCAGTGAATGTTCCATTTTTTGATTGAGCAGAGAAATTATCAATATAAGAGAACTTACCTTGATCAAGGAAATCAAACTGGACTTTTGCGGTTTTGTCTCCTCTGAGTTTAATTTTGTGCGCAATAAATTTGAACTCTTCTCTTCCAAGAAGCCCTCTTTGGATATTTAGAAGTGCTAAAAAGGTCCCTTCGAGGGAACCATTTGTTACACGGCTCAGGTCAATATAGCTACTATTTATATCAACTTTATTTTTTTCGTGATCTTTGAAAATATTGACTACCGACTTCACTAAGTCCGAGTCAATAGTTACCGAATAGCTATTTTTGATCTGGTCATAATGAGTACCAATGATAAAGTAACTATCTTCTCTTGGTTGGTAAGCAATATCTGTGAATGTAGAGAAAAGTCTAAGGAGATCTTTCCCACTACCCGAAATATGCTTTTCTTTTTCTGAAAGAAATATTTTTAATTTCTCTTTCTTACTTGAGAGTTTTACAAGCGATTGGTTTTTCCTTTTGTCTAAGCGTATGAGAATGTCGTAAGGCACTTTATCAGTTCTACCAACTTCACCAGAAAAGAAAAATTCTTTCTCTGAAGCAGAGAACATCCCGTTTTTTATGTAAGTGTTAATTGCATAATCAGGAACAATGAGCTCTGTATTTTGAAAATGTAAATTGTGAAATTTCAGTACAGGAAATTCATTTGCATTGCTCAGTACGACTTTCCCATTTTTAAGTACAATTTTTGAAATCCGAGGTTTGCTGAAAATGAGCGAGCTGAGTTCGAGGTCTATATCAAGTTCTTCGAATACATATCGCGACCCAGAGGTATGATGAAAAAAATTTAAAGATGTGATTTTCAGCCCTGGATTTAAAAAACTAATTGATATATCGCCATGAACCTCAATATTGCCACCAAATAGATGGCTGATTTCATCAAGATATCCTCTCTTATCAGCATTAAGTTTTATAATAAATCCACCAAGAAAGCATAAAATTGTCATTAAAATAAAAAAAACGACAATCTTAGGAAAGCGGTAAGAAACCATACTTGGAACCAAGGATAAAACTAAAGAATATTCACAGAAAAACGCTGTTTCAGGATTAAAGTTAGCAAATAAAATACTAAAAATCGTTGTTCTGCAAAGAGATAGATGATAGCTTTGTTGCTGTAATTCCGCTAATTACATGAGTTCCCCCAAAACACACGGCCGTATTGTATATTACATGGAAGCAGCAGTAAATGCCTCACGTTTTGGACAAGGTCTTACTGCGGATAATCCATCTGTTGGATGCATTATTGTGAAGGATGACGAGGTAGTTGGAAAAGGCGTCACTGGGATGAATGGCTCCCCTCATGCGGAAGCAGTTGCTCTCAAAGTCGCGGGTATAAGGGCAAAGGGTGCCGACTTATACACAACACTTGAGCCATGCGTACATTACGGGAGAACGCCACCTTGCACGGATCTAATTATTGAATCCGGTATAAAAAATGTCTTTATTGGAGCTAGGGATCCAGACATTAGAGTTAATGGTAAAGGTATACAAAAGCTTCGGGAAAGTGGAATTGTTGTTACTACCGGAATTTTAAAAAGGGAGTGCTGTCTTAGCAATATAGGATATTTTTACCGTCAAGTTTTTGGTAGACCATTTGTTACTCTTAAGACTGCAACTACCCTTGATGGAAAAATTGCTTGTTCTAATGGAAAAAGTACTTGGATTACAAGTCCTGCTACGAGGAAAATATCTCACATGCTAAGATGTATCTCTTCCTCTATTATGATTGGCTATTCGACTCTTAAACATGATGATCCGCAGCTTAGCTGCAGACTACCGGGCGTGAAAAAAGAGTCGATTAAAGTTGTACTTGATACTCGAGGTGAGATTTCTTCTCCTAATTTTAAAATCTTCAATGACGGTATTGTGTGGTCATTCGGTAAAAAAAATACATTCAAACATAAAAATTTCTTTAATTTTGAAGCTAATCTAAACGGCGAAATATTGGATCTGGAAGACGTGTTGCAGCAACTCGGAACGATGGGTATTAATAGTGTGCTCGTAGAGTGTGGAAGTAAACTATTTTCATCGTTTGTAACTGAAAATTTATACGATCAGATCATCTGGTTCAGAGCCAATAAAGTTGCCGGTGATGATGCACTGGGTTGTTGCAGTAGTTTGAACTTCGATCATCCTTTGAAGTTTATTAAATTAAGAAAAACCAACGAAATAAAAATTCGTGGCGAATCGTTGGAGTTTTTTGCCAACGATAATTCTAAAAGATTCAATACTCTTTTGGGAATTCTGTAATTACTGTACTTTGAAAAAATCATTTTATCTTTGAGTTGGAGTTTGTATCTATCTCAAGGGCAGGTGTGTTGTTTACGGCCAATTCCATGAAGGTTTTTTCCTCTATGATTGTAATGCCAAGTTCATTGGCTTTTGCTAGTTTCGAGCCTGCTTTTTCTCCAGCTACAACATAGTCGACCTGCTTGGAAATACTATTCACGATTATACCGCCAGCCTTTTTTACGATCTCTTTTGCTTCTTCCCTACTAATTGAGAGGAGTGTACCTGTAAAAACAAATTTTTTCCCGCTAAGTAGACCACCCATACTAACGCTGTGATCGCTTACAATAACGTGATCAGACAAGCTTTTTATCATATCGCAGTTATCTGGATCACTGAAAAAATCCACTAAAGAGTCACATACACAACTTCCCATACCATCAAGATTCCTGATTTCATTTTTAGTTTGGGCGTCGTCTTTGAGCGTAGACATTTTATTAAACCAGTTGGCAAAACTTTTGAACTGCTGTGCAAGCGCATAAGCAGTCTTTTCACCTATATTTTTTATTCCAAGGCTAAAAATGAACTTTTCTAAACTTATTTTCCGAGAGTTCTCAATGTTTTTGAGAATATTCTCTACCGACTTTTCTCCCCAACCATCATATTTTTTTATTTCATCTCCGTGCTTATCTAAGCAAAAAATATCTGCCGGTTCTGAAATAAATTCCTTCTCGATAAAAAAAGCAATATGTGATGTTCCTATACCATCTATATCGAATGCTTGTGCTGAGACAAGATGTTTTATTTGCTGTATTAGCTGTTCAGAACATTTTTTCCGATTATTGCAGCGAATCACCGCTTCGTTATTTTTTTTTATCAGTGTAGAAGAACAGGAGGGACATTTATCAGGAAAAGTAAACCTCTTCTGACTAGTTCTATACGATGTGTCTACTTCAAGCACTTTTGGAATTACGTCTCCAGCTCTTTCTACTGTTACCAGATCTCCTTCGCGGATGTCTTTTCTTTTGAGTTCGTCTTCGTTATATAGGCTTGCCCTTGATATGACAACTCCGCCTATGGTAATCGGTTTTAAGTGAGCAACCGGTGTGATGATGCCAGTACGTCCAACACTGAGCTTGATTTTTTCGAGTATAGTCTTTCCTCGATGTGAGGGAAATTTATGTGCTATGGCCCATCTAGGTGCATCTGATAGCGTGCCCAACCTTGTGTGTAACTTGAGACTGTTTACCTTATAGACTAGCCCATCTATATCGTAGTTGATTTGTGAGCGTCTACGATAAACTGAATTGTAAAAACCCATAATTTCTGGAACTTTTAATGAAGATAGTCTTAATGGATTTGTCATAAAACCGCGCTCACTTAGAAAGTGCAACACATCTTCTTGACGTTTTATTCCATCGATTTTGCTGGCGCTATAAGCGAAGTATTGCAGATTGCGTTCCTTGGTTATTTCAGGATTAAGTTGCCTAAGTGATCCCGCAGCAGCATTGCGCGGATTTGAAAAACCTTCAAGCGTTCGAAAGGCGTCATGGTCAAGAAAAACTTCTCCGCGTACTTCCAAAAGATCTGGTACATCTTCAATTTCTATGGGAAAACCATTGATGACTTTCATGTTATCAAGAATATTTTCTCCTACTTTCCCATCTCCTCTTGTTGCACAAGAGTAAAGTTTTCCCTTGACATAACGTGCAGAAAATGAAACGCCATCTATTTTAGGCTCACATAAAAATTCAAGGTCATCTTTGAGATTCAGGAATCTCTTTGTTCTTTCTATATATTCTATTAACTCTTCTTCTGAGAAGATGTTACGTAATGAAAGCATAGGAGATAAGTGTTCGACTTTTTGGAATTTCTCAGAAGGTGGGTGACCAACAACTACTGGAAATCCAAGTCCCGGATTTGCATCTAAAAGCTTAAGATAACGGTCCTTAATTGAATCATACTCAGCATCCGTTATTTCCGGACTATCATCTTGATAGTACTTCCTGTTATGTTGCAGAAGCTTCTCGTAAAGCTCTTGAATTTCTTTTTCTACTTTCATCGAATATGGTTCTTTTAAGAATCGCTTCCACTATCATATTCAACTTGCACGGATGCAGACTCAAGTACTTTGAAGAAAGACGGTTTCTTTACTTCAAGTGATAATTTAATAGGAGCAAAACAACTGATCAGTGTTGCAGCAAGTGTCTTTGCTAGGTCCTCAATATACTCGAAGTGCACATCAGTAACGGACAACCTAAGGCGTTCAAGAACCATGCTATAATTAATCAACTCATCCGACTGAAGAACAACATCAAGTAAGACCGTTCTTTTCACAACCCTTTCCCAGGCTCGGATTCCTAATCCTGTGTGTAGAGCGACTCTATTGAGAATTAATTTCATCAAAAAATTTAGTAAAAATGTAGTGGGAGTCATGTGTCCCTGGTGAACCTTCAGGATGATATTGAACAGAAAAGATTTTTCTGTTTTTTACCTTAATTCCCTCTACAGAACCGTCAAACAAAGATCTATGTGTAACAATAATATCTTTATTATTTAATGTGGACTCATCTAACACAAAACCGTGATTTTGACTAGTGATTTCTACTTTTTGTGTCTCGAGATTAATAACAGGATGGTTAGTTCCTCTATGACCTACAAGCATCTTTTTTGTTTTACACCCAAATGCAAGAAGGAGTAATTGGTGTCCTAGACAGATGCCTAAGACTGGCAAATTAGATGCAAGAATTTTTGAAAAATCCTCGCGCAATTGTAAATATGTTGCAGATGGATCACCAGGACCATTCGATAGAACAACGCCAGAAAAGTTCCCTGGCTCCAGAGCAGACGAAAATCCTTTTTTTCCATCTACTACCACAACTGCGAAATACTTTTTGAGATTTCTGAGGATGCCATCCTTTATGCCAAAGTCAACCACACATACCTTTCTTCTCTCATCGCCAGCAGGGCAGGGTAAGAATCGTGCATTTCCACTTGCAGATGTAGCCAACTCATTTCCATTCATATCCCCAGCTTCTCTCAGAACCGAGAGAGCTTCATTCATCCCCATTTCATTAACGGGAAAAATAATACCGCTCTGGTTACCCTTTATGCGAATCAACCGAGTAATTGCACGCGTATCAACTCCGTATATTGCTGTGATACCATTATTTTCTAGCCAGCCAGAAAAATCCTTTGTCCGTAAGTGATGCAAGAAATCCTGCGGCTTTTCTCGAAAAATCAGTCCCTTAGCAAGAACACGGGAAGACTCGTTGTCGTAAGAATTAACTGCAACATTCCCAACATGGGGAAAAGCAAAAAGGATAATCTGATCGGAGAAAGACGGATCTGTGATGACGTGCTGGTAGCCTGTCATCCCAGTAGTAAAACAGATTTCACCAACTGCAATGCCCCTTCTACCATATGAAAACCCAAAAAAACACTCGCCACCGGCAAAAGCAAGACAGCTATCGTATGATAAATTCTTGTCCATCCTCAAGCAAATCACATGAAGTCTTCCCCAAACTTCTCCTTGAATTTATTGACTTTACTAGTGGACCTGATGCTCGTAGAAGCAGACTTTGTCCAAGCCGGGTGAGTTTCAGGAGGCCAATCGCCGGCATTGTGAGTAACAACCTCACCCTTTTTACCCATAGTCGACTTTACTTTGAGTTTCATTCCATTAGTAAACTCAAGGATGACATCATATGTTTCTGGATGGATATTTTTTTTCATGAGCTAAAAGTGTTTGGATGACCAACGGAGTAATATTCTAACCGAGTAAAGAAGTTTCAGCAATAAAACTGGGCCACTCCAAAAAATCAAAACCCAAAAAACTATAAATTTGAGTATGGCACTCGCCGCCGTCGTGAGTAATCTCGGCTAGTTCTTTGTGAATCGATTCTACCACATGCTCGGTTCCATCTGAGCACCGAAAGACCATACGACACACGTTAGCAGGTCCGATCGCTCCTTCGATATCCTTTCATATAGCGCCCTATAAACTACTCTTCTTAAAGATCAAGTATACGAGGACAAGAACCTTCTGGTATATGGTATATCTTACTATCAATATTGCGTTTCATATACCAAAATCAGTAAGATCGACAATGATAAATATTTTAACCGAATAAAGAGGCCAAAACAACTGAACCCGCCTGCCCAAAAATCAAATGGGCAAACGGCACACACTCGCGACCATCTTTAAGGAAGCTCTCTAAAGACAAACCATAATCGCGCAATGAGAAAAAAGCAGCTTAAGTATTCACATTATATTGAATCTTGCATACTTTCTTCGATCTCACGAAGGCGCTGCTCACTTTGCTCTGAAATCTTTACTTTAAGCAAGGCTTCATCTAAGTCCTCCTGCGAGTAGAGATTGAACAAAATTGGATCACGAGGTTTTAAATTTTCATAATTCCAATAAGTCCTATCTCTGATAGATTTTACAATTTTCGCAGTAGTCCCTATAAGGGAGACTATTTGCGCATCACTTAACTCAGGATACTTGTTGATAAGCCACAGAGCAGCATCTGACTTAACCCTGCGTTTGACAACTGGGGTATACGCCCTGCCTTTTCTCTTACGTTTATCGACAATAGACTTAATAGACAACTTCCTATTTGGATCGTTTTCACAAGCCTCTATATCAGCCTGTTCCACCTCTCCTGTGATACGAGGATCACACCCTATTAGACCATGTGCAACAGTACCATCCGCGATACCTTCCACTTCTAAAACATGCAAACCACAAGCTTGTGCAATTTGTTCAAAAGTCAGAGCTGTCTTATCCACCAACCAAACAGCGACTGCTTTGCGCATTAAAGGCGAAGCCATAATCAGTAAACCACCATAGTGAAACTCAACTGTAATTCTGCACAGCAGAATATACTATAAAGCATCTTAAATTTAACGTTCTAAACATTTGGTTAACCAGGATTACTGCAAAGAAAATTAACCATCTTACCAGGAACATATATAACTTTATCAACTACAGCATTCTTGATCAATCTTTTTGCTAGGGAAATTATCTCCTCTTCAGAAGAATCTTCCCTCACCTCCAATGATTCTATAAATTTCCCGTTCTTCCGAACCATCAATTTAATTGTATCGCTTCTAGGAACTGCTTCGCTATAAGTGACCCAAGGTGAACTATACAAAAGGACATCTCCTTCGAGTTTTGAAGCCAAATACTCGGCTAAGTGTGGTGCAAGTGGTTCAAGTATCCTTAAAAGAATGAAAATCGTTTCTCTAGATAATGCTCCGGACGTACTTAACAAGTTGACTAACTCGTGAATCTTTGCAACTGCACAATTCAATTTTATTTCATCCATGTATTTTGTCATCTCATAGATAATCCTGTTAATCTGGATTTTAATTTCCCGGTCTGTTTCGACTTTACCACTGGTTTCATTAGATAGGTACCTTTCGACAAGATTTTTGATTCTCTGCAAAAATTTAAACGACGCTTTTATACCCCTATCCGACCATCCAAAACTGTTCTCTGGAGGATTATCAGAAAGAATGAAGAACCTTGCTGCATCAGCACCATATTTTGAGACTATTTCTTCAAGGTCCACAATATTCTTTTTAGATTTGCTCATCTTCTCCATTTTACCAACTAGAACTTTTTCACCTTTTTCCAGTAGTAATTTCGCCTCCTCAGGGTATAGATACTCACCGGAAGAGTTTTGATAGCTTTCATGACAGACCATGCCTTGTGTGAGTAAATTACGAAATGGCTCTGTTATCTCTATGTATCCACACTTGTTCAGGGCACGCATAAAGAATCTAGAATAAAGCAAGTGTAATATTGCATGTTCTATTCCCCCAATATACATATCAACAGGAAGAAAATGTCTGCAAGACTTCTTATCTATTCCTCCCTCTTTGCTGCAAAAAGCCGCGAAATACCAAGAAGATTCAAAAAATGTATCAAAAGTATCTGTGTCCCTTAGTGCAGGACCACCACATTTTGGACAATTTGTGTGTTTCCATGTTGGATGGTGTTCTAGTGGATTACCCTGTACCGCAAATTCTACTTCTTCTGGAAGGGTGACAGGCAGATCTTCAACGTTTACTGGTTGCATTGAACATTTTTCACAGTACACAACCGGAATCGGACACCCCCAATATCGTTGCCTTGATATTCCCCAATCTCGCAATTTGTATGAGTTCTTTGCTTCACCGATACCAATTGAAGAAATCTTTTTAATTATAAATTTTCGTGCTTCTATTACCTCCATCCCGTCTAAGAAATTTGAATTACACATTACTCCCTCTTCTAGGAGGTAGGGTAGTGTAGTGTTTGTACATTTTGGTGAGATGACTCTTAAGCAAGGTAGATTATGTTTCTGTGCGAATTCAAAATCTCGTGTATCATGAGCTGGACAACCAAATATTGCACCGGAACCGTATTCTGCAAACACAAAATTTGCGACGTATAAAGGAAGCTCATCGCCAGAAAATGGGTGCTTCACGCTTATTTTTGTTAGAATGCCAAGCTTTTGTTCGTGAACCTTCTCAAAATTTGCCTTTCCGGAAAAATTTTTGTTATCAGTGCAATGATCTGTCTCATAGGTAGTTTGGGTGCACAGTGTTTCTTTTTCTGCATCGCTCAATAAATCCAGTTCATTTACCAAAGGATGATCCACCGAAATAGCACAAAATGATGCTCCAAAGATCGTTTCGGGTCTAGTACTGAACACTTCAATGCATCTTCCCTCGTATCCGCTTATACGAAATTTTATCAGTGCTCCTTCGGATTTTCCTATCCAATTTGCTTGCATAATTTTAACTTTTTCTGGCCAGCCAGTAAGTGTATCTAATCCCTTAAGGAGTTCTTCGGAAAAGTCGCTAATTCTAAGGAACCATTGCGGAATCTTTCTCTTCACAATAACCGCACCCGATCTCCAACCACGCCCATCAATGACCTGTTCATTTGCAAGGACTGTTTTGTCGATAGGATCCCAATTTACTTCGGAATTTTTTCTGTATGCTAAACCAGCTTTTAAAAAGGCCAAAAAAAATCTTTGTTCGTGTTTATAATACTTAGGAGAGCACGTTGAAAGTTCTCTGCTCCAATCATACGATAGGCCTATACTCTTGAGAGAGATTCGCATTTTTGCAATATTTTTTTCCGTCCATATTCTTGGGTGAATATTGCTATTTATCGCTGCTTTTTCAGCAGGCAGACCAAATGCATCCCAACCGATAGGGTGTAATACATCGTATCCCTGACTTCTTTTATAGCGCGCTAATACGTCTCCGATGACATAATTTCTCAGATGTCCCATGTGTAGCTTCCCTGATGGGTATGGAAACATACTCAAAACGTAGTACTTTTTTCTTTGAAAGTCACAACTGGAAAAGTTCCATAGAGATTGAGCAAATTGTTCTATTTTTTTAAAATCGTAACTTGACATGTAGTCCAACCGTAAACAGTCTGAACGGGATTCTAGCACAAGACAACTTACATGACACAATACAGATATATGTTAATTGTCTTCTGTTGTTTTACCTTGTAGCGTTTCTTTATATCCAAATTTAAGCAATATTTGTAATATTTTTTGTATAAAAATAGAGAATTAATATGGGGAACTTTAATATTAATAGAATCATAACTTGCCTTATAGTCGGAACCATACTGTCTGGCTGTATGAGCTTTAACCCGGTGTATAGCACATCATATAGCTTTATTCCTCCAAAAAGTCAGAGTGGAAGAGAATGCGCAAACAAGTGTCTGCTTGCGAAACAAATGTGTCAAAGTGCTTGTGAGAAGATTCATGATACACGGACGGCAAATATCCTCATAAATATAGGAAACAAAGAAAAAAAGGAAAAACATGATTCCTTAGATGAATTCCACGAACTCAATAAGCGAGAGATGGCAGAGTATCGCAGAGAAATCAAAGAAGAGGCGAGATATGAAAGATGCCGGGACTCTTGTAATGACGATCACCGACTATGTCACACGAACTGCGGTGGTGAAGTAATAGCAAAAACAATGTGCATACGAAATTGCGATGAGGAAAAAAAATAGCACCATACTGTTACACCATACTATTCATAAATCTTGTTTCTTACAGAGCAGTCAGACTGTTCTATAAGAAACTTAAAGTGTTACAATCTCCTGAGCGTAAAGATTACTTTACCTATTATGTCAATTTCATCAAAGTGTTTGATATAGGTCGAGTATTTCTCATTATCCGGGGTTATCTTAACGTCTTGGCTTCCAAAGATATGTTCAACGCTTCGCACTATACTGTTGAACTTATCACGTATAAGAAAGACCCCGGACTTCATTCTATCACCCTGAACAAACTTTTTAATTATTAAAGTTTCATTCGGCATTATGCTTGGTAACATGCTGTCGTCATACATAGTGCAGGAGTATAGTTCGCATGCCTCGCTTATGTTTTCTTCGCAAAAAGCCCTGTTCAAAAGAAAACTAACACCAAGATGATTATCTAAGCTGTGTACGGGTAGATAATTTTCGTAATCTATTGAATCTGGTGATACATTTATAAGATAAGAGATCGAGATACCTAATTCCCTTGAAATGGAGTTAAGCTTTTTTGAAGTAGGGTTCTTTGACTTACCATTCAATATGTCGTATACAAATGATTTTCCAACCCCAGCTCTTTCAGCGAGTTCTCTTGCATTAATGCCGATCTCTCCCATCCGCTTCCTGATTTTATATGCCATTACGTTTGTTATCTGGTCAGCGATTTTTGTCATGTCTGCTGCTCAATCAAAAAAAATATATCGTGGATGTATCACAATTTAAAATTGTGCACAATCTTCTTTGTACAATTATTCACAATTATTTATTAAAATAGATGTAAATTATCAACTTTAAGCAGAAACATAGTAATCCCTATTTTAGACTTGATCGGCACCAACATTTAGTTCTATTGGGTTTTAAGCGATTCTATTCAATTAATGTAACAATTTCACTGCACGATGAAAAAATTTTTTTCTAGCACTAGTATATCAAAAAAGTGTATTTTTGGCTTGATATTCGCTTTATGCGTTTTATATCCATTCGCTTTTTATTTTGTATTTTCGTCTCCTATTGACCAATTACATGGTAATTTAGTGCGAATCATGTACATTCATGTTCCCGCAGCTTGGCTTGGTGTAGGCTTGTACTGTGTCATTGGGCTACTAAACTTGCTATATTTGTCTTTTTCTATATCGAGGCTTGGCGTAATTGCCTATGCATTAGCGCCGATCGGTATAGTTTTCTCATTAATCTGCTTAATCACCGGAAGTCTTTGGGGAAAACCAATATGGGGAGCATTTTGGGTATGGGACGCCAGATTGACATCAATGTTGGTCCTCTTTTTTTTATATTTAGGTTACTACATACTCTGGGATTACAAAGAGTATAACATCAAATTAGCTGCTATACTTAACTTGGTTGGTTTAGCAAATATCCCCGTTATTAAACTCTCTGTTTATTTGTGGGCAACATTGCATCAGAAATCCAGTTTTATAAGAAGTGGTGGCATATCGATTCATGCATCAATGCTTATGCCTTTATTATTGATGTTTCTGGCATCCTTTGTGTTGACGCTAGTATTATGGTATTTTAATGCTCGTGCGGTGCTGAGCTTAAAGAAAATAGAGAAGCTGCTTTTGTATGAGAAGCCTACTGAGTAATAGGGACATTACCGTTGATGAGATTTATGAGATCTTCGATCTGGCTGCTTTCTATTTGAAGAATGGAATTAAAAGTGATCTAGCTGGAAAAGTGATTTTCTCACTTTTCTTTGAAAGCTCAACACGTACTGAGACTTCTTTTTCGCTTGCCGCAAGTAAGCTTGGCTGCCTAGTTGAAAAAGTAAATGTGGAAACTGTCGCACTAAAAAAGGGCGAGCACTTAGTCGATTTTTTTGCTTCCTTAAATGCTCTTTTACCTAATGCATTCGTAGTACGACACAGTCAAAGTGGTATTCTTCACCTCTTAGAAAAATATACTGATTGTTGTATTGTTAATGCAGGCGACGGGACAAACGAACATCCGACACAGGGATTAATAGATGCCTTTACCATTCTTCTACTAAAAGAAAAGATAGAGGGTTTGAACGTACTTGTCTGTGGAGATATCATAAGGAGTAGAGTTGCTCATTCTACCATACCCATACTTCAAAGACTTGGAGCAACCGTTGCGATTTCTGGACCATTGAGTTTCATGCCTCTAATACAAGTAGAAGAAGTTGTTTACCACAGCAACTTTTCCGCAGCGGCTAAATCTGCTGATGTTATAATAATGCTGCGCACTCAGACCGAACGTACAGGGCAAAAAGTATTGGCTGGTACTACGGCTCCTTTTCGTCTTGATGAAAATGTTTTGAAAGATTTGGGTCGTGACGTGCTCATAATGCATCCTGGACCCGTTCATAGAAATTGTGAGATTTCAAATGCCGTCCTTGAAGACTCTAGAAATGCAATATTGACACAGGTCAGAAATTCTCAATTTGTGAGGGCAGCTGTATTGAATTTTCTCATCAAAAGTTAGTGCCTTTCGCTATCAAGAAAATGACTTTGGAGTAGTGTGGTTCCTCTCTGGGTTACTATAATGAGTTCGCTTTAACCCCGGTCCTGGGTCATGTCGTGAACATACAGCGTAAAGGGTTCCAGCGCTGATATTCTTCTCCGCGTTTTATATGATTATAGAACGCTTCTTATGCTGTAATTCATTGAGGTTTTCGTGAAACATTGAATGAAGTGCTTCTTATTGCTTAATGTAGCGATAATACGAATGAATTCTAACATGCTTTGCTCTTAAAGTATCTTCTACATCGCCTGAACTAGAGTTCGAAAGGTTAGTAGTCTATCGATGAAGAGAAAATTTCAGAATTCCTACAACTCAATATTGCTATCACTATAACTTGTATTTCCTTCCCGATTAGGAGTTTTGCAAATTTATTAAAAATTTTTTTAGAAAATAAATTATTTTATATCTATAAAAGTCACCGCGTTTATTGTTATAATTTATTAAATAATTTACAAATTCTTTATGCAAGCGCAAGAGACTCACCTTATGGGTTATCTTACCCACGGGGGATGTACATATAAGTTAGTCAGAGAAGGAGACAGACTAATTCTAGAAGTCGAAAATCCATCTGGCCAAAAAGCTGCCACAAGCCTAAGTGCTGTTGATTGCTCATCATTTGCACCAAAACTTGATCCACTCTCCAAAAGTAGTACATCTCAAGTTGCACTGACATTCAAAGAGATTTCTGGACGATTTAAGAGCTGCATTTATTCATTCGATAGTAGCAGCGCTGAATTGACTGAGCAGGGTAGTGGGTATGAGCACAACGGAAAGCTTTTAAATATAAATGCCTGTGGCTCTGTAAATCGTGAAAAACTCTGTGCAGTATATGAAGAATCAAACGTTGTAAAAGTTCAGGTCCTTTCTGTAAATAGTGATACAGGTGTTATTACAAGCAGCGCTGTTCCAAAGACAATAAGTGGCTTGGAGAGTAGTACAGTGACAGCGATTTCTGCCGCAGAAGTAGGGACGCATCGTATTGTAGTGCTCGCAAAGGATGGCACTACCTTGAAAAAGGGTAGTTCTACAGGAAGTAGTATTGCCATGTCCACATTTACACCGACTGGTGGATTAAGTGGGAACGAGGTAGACAGAATTATTGTCAATGCCTGCAAAGAAAGCAAAGCTTGTGCAATTGTAGGTTGCACAGATGGAAAGCTATATTATTTGAAATCCAATGGTAATACTCTCAGTAGTACCGCGACTGAGATTATGAAAACCTCAAG
Source organism: Neorickettsia findlayensis (assembly GCF_009856525.1). Classification (NCBI taxonomy): domain Bacteria; kingdom Pseudomonadati; phylum Pseudomonadota; class Alphaproteobacteria; order Rickettsiales; family Anaplasmataceae; genus Neorickettsia; species Neorickettsia findlayensis. The sequence continues at coordinate 431,841 of NZ_CP047224.1, forward strand.
TGAGGTTATAGACCTGAGTGTAGAACCAGAATACGGAAGTGGTAGTAGCGTATCAAGATTTAATCTCTTTGTAACTAATCGCAAAGGTGAGGTTACAAAGGGTACTTTCGCCATTAGTGGAAATCAATGTGAGAAAAGTAGTAGCGTTACTATTACAAAAGAAAGAAAGACAGCTACAAATACACCAACAAATCAAGCAAGACGAAAATCTACAAGCACGACTCAAGTAACAGCCGCACCCACTCAGAAAACAACCACGCCCATCGCAGTGAGAAGAAAAAGCATTACTTCTCGCACTGGCCATAGTACAAAAGCTACACCCAGAACCACGATGAGGAAAAAAGGAGCGACTGGAATTGCAGATACGTCCACTCAGGGAGTTATTCCAACTGTAGTAGATAGTTCAAGTAGTGCTTTTCATATTCAACATGCTGAACGATTTATTGGTAATACTACTGTTCAAAGAGGAAACAACTCAACTACGGTTGCACCTTCCGATACGGCTGTTATTGTATTTGCTACAGCGGCTGGAGGTATATTTCTTCTTCTATTGCTTGGATTCCTGTATCTCGTATACCTTGTATATCAGAGAAGAGCCAGAATAAGACGTGTTTTAGAAAGTGGCTTTCCAGAACTCAGAATGGAAGAGTTGCGTCATTCCGATGAGGATGTTTCCGATGATGAAATGCCTGGCCCGTTGGAAGAAACAAGAACAGAACGCGAGCATAGGCGCGGCAATAAAGAATCGAACATATGACTCATTTTAAAAATTAGAAAATTTTTTATCACCACAAAAGACAGCAGCGACATCAAACATCTTGTCTCACCTTTACTTATGCACAGCAGAAAAACGATTATGTGTAATGCTGATAAATATATAACTCTGATATCTAGAGCTATACCATAAGTAGGTGACCAAAACACATATAAGAACTCAGTATTGCTTCACGTATGCTAAAAGTTTCTCTCTGTAGGTCAGCGGGCAGGGCGAGGTCCATCAACCCGGAAGGCAAAACCTTATCTATTTTATGCCAGGAAAGTCAAATAGACTACCTCAATAATAGATTCATTTGTGACAATGATCAGACATGACCACTCGGTTTCTACCTTTCTCCTTTGCAATGTAGAGGTTTGCATCAGCCCTTCCTATTAAGGTTTTTGCAGTATCTCGAGATTGATATTCGGACACTCCTATACTAACAGTCAACGGAACCTTTACTTCGTCATTAATAGTGCTAAATTCAGTTTTCTCAACAGTTTTTCTGATCCTTTCAGCGGTAGAAAAAGCCTCTTTAAGCCCGACATCGACAAGAACAACTACTATTTCCTCTCCTCCAAATTTGGCCACCAAGTCATTAAGCCTGAGACACCCCTTCAAGCATGTAGCAAGTTGCTTTAATACGAGGTCACCAGAAAGATGTCCACAAACATCATTGATCTTTTTAAAGTAATCAATGTCTATCATCATCAGAGAAAAGGTCTTATTTTGTGACTTTGTTACAGTTGCTAGAAGCTCATCCATGTATTTTTCAAAATAGTACCTGTTGTACAACGATGTGAGTGGGTCTATGATGGCCATCTTAAGACTATCTTCTACATTTTTCTCGATGATATCTTGGTATTTTTTTCGCTTGATCTGTGTAGTTACTCTGGCAATGAACTCGCTTTTGTTAATAGGAACACATATATAATCATTGATTCCAAGTTCTGTTATCTCAGCAATTAAACTTTCATCATCTTCATCATCAACTATTGCTATAATCGGTATAGACCTCGTTTTTAATTGACTTTTGATTGCAGAACAAAGTCTAAGCAGATCCTTAGATACACTGATATTTACTATCAAGACATCAAAGGGCGTATATTCTGCTTCCTTTTCAGTAAGATAAAGTACATGCGGAAATGTTGGCTTGAGTATTTCCTCTAGCTCTTTGGATTCAGAATACTGTTGATTAACTATTGCAATCACTCCAGATGATACATCTTCCACATAATTTATAATTTTACTTTCCGTACCGCTGGTAATTTGAGACTTAGTGCTTATTCTGAGACGCACCTCATCCAGGACAGTTTTGAATCGCAATAGAGACTTTATTCTTATGAAAAGGGTAAAATCTTTCGCTGGTTTGACAAGAAAATCGTCGGCCCCACTACTCAGACCTTCAACTTTATTTTCAATATCGTTGAGCGCAGTAACAATGATCACTGGGATGTGCATGGTGGAGTAATCACTTTTCAGACGTTTACACGTTTCAAATCCATCCATTTCTGGCATCATCACGTCCAGCAAAATTACATCTGGCTGATGCCTCCTAGCAAGCTCTATTGCAGCAATTCCAGAGGAAGCAGTAATCACTTGATAATACTTTGCTGTTAATTTGATCTCTAATATCTTAATGTTGCTTGGGATATCATCCACAACTAGAATTAATGCAGTCATTGTTTTTTACATTCAGGCAGCAAAACGACGTATAGTACTATACTGTTACTCACAATCCTTCTTTTCGATTTTCTCTACATCTTTTTCTTCTACTCGCAAATCGAGTGGAGCTTCATAAACCTCGTATACCCGATCATCATCTCCGGTAATAGATTTAGAAGATACAGGTCGATGAAGATAATCTATCCATTCTTTTTTTAGTAGCTCAAAGCGTTCATTAAGGCTTCTAAGGGTCCCAAAAATTTCTCTTATGGATTCCTTGTCCAAGAAAAAAACTGCTATTCCAAGAATGACAAGGAGCTCAAAAAAGCCCACCCCTAACATAATACTAATACTCCTTCAACAGCATTGAACGTAAACGCTTCACAAGGACCATGAACTTATTCATATCAAGTTCTCCAGAAGACGCAACCTCGTTATAAAATGACTTATAGCGCTCAAGTTTTGCAGAGTACTTACTACTCCACTTTTCAATTGATGCACTGTAGTCAACGTCTTCGGTGACATATTTTGCAATTTCACGAGTAAATGCAAACTGCTCTTTACAGAGTTCATCTAGCAGACAATACACGGACATTCTTTGCCAGTAAGAACCATTTTCAAACTTTTCGCATGCCATTTCCCTTAAAGAGGAAAGAGATAAAGCTGCACCTACATTAAAATAAATCCGTCCGACAGTCAGACAATCTATTTTGTGATCATCATTCTCAAGAATGATCCTACGGGTCTGTACAATTCCCAAAGCAGCTTCAATAAATCCCAAGCTTGCTAATTTAGCACTCAGTTCAGTTGGTAGACCAATAGATTCAAATACACAAAGCGAGTCTTGATACTTTTTAAGAGAAGCAGCGTCAAGGATTTCCACTAATCTTTGACTTATTTCTCTAATTTCTTGAGAGAAATCTTCTACAAGTGAGATAATGTTTATTGGATTCAGACAATTTTTGAGCAACCAATGCACTGAACGGTTTAAAAATTGCACAAAGATCGAATCAATACCATGAAAAGAATGAATATCCACTTTCCCAATAAAATTCTCGAGCTCATCAAAAATTGGGGAGAGTTCATATATTTCCATAACTGCAACAAGCACATAGATTACCTCTTTAGATGAGAAACCAGTGTTCTGAACTATGTTTTGAACAAACGTACATCCAAATCTGTTAATGATGTCGTTAGCAAGCTTCGTTGCAATGATCTCACGTCTAAGAGGATGATTTAAGATCTCACTCATGAACCTTTCCCGCATCAGGGTTGGAAAATAATTTATAAGATAGCGATTCAAAATCTTTTCATCTGGCAAGTTAGAAGTTATAATTTTTTCATAGATGTACATCTTGCTGTAAGCTGATAACACAGCTAACTGAGGTCGCTCAAAGCTTCTACCTTCTGCGAACAGGCGTTTTATTTCGTCATCGGAGGGTAAAAACTCTACCTTCCTATCTAAAAGACCCACTTTAACTAGCTTGTTTAGCAAATTCTGATACTGTTCAAGTTGTCTACCGGATCTCATTATCTCCATCGCCATCATAAGAGACTGAACCCTGTTTATATTCAGAAGTATTAATTTAACTACTTCTGGCTCTATTGCTACCAGCAGAGCATCCCGTTCTTCAAGCGTAATCTTCCTCGATTTTACAGCGCTGGAAAGGGCAATTTTTATATTGACCTCCATATCGGAACACGACACACCAGCACAGTTATCTATAAAGTCTGTGTTTATAATTCCACCCTTCGCAGCATATTCTATCCTACCGAACTGCGTGCAACCTAAGTTTCCACCTTCAATAAAGATCGAAGCTCTAATATTTTTCCCATCGACCCTTACATTATCGTTAGACTTATCTCCGACTACATCGTTACTTTCTTGAGAAGACTTAACATACGTTCCTATTCCACCATTCCAAATAACATCTACATCTGCCTGAAGAATATGTTTAATCAACTCATCTGGGGTAAGGATATCCTCGGATATCTCGAAAAGCTCCTTTACTTCGCTACTGACCCGTATGGCTTTTTCACTACGCAAAAAAACGCCTCCACCTCGTGAGATAATGGAAGGGTTATAGTCTTTCCAGGTTGATGCAGGCATATTGAAAAGCCGTTTCCTTTCCTCGAAAGAGGCCTTTGGATTAACTGGATTCGGATCCACAAAAATATGCACGTGGTTAAATGCAGCAACGAGCTTCAGTTCGTCTGAAAGCAGCATCCCATTTCCAAATACGTCGCCAGACATATCACCTATACCGACAACTGTAAACTCTTTTTTCTTTAACTCACCAAACTTCTCCCAGAAAGCCATCTCAAGAGAGATCCATGCACCACGCGCAGTAATTCCCAACTTTTTATGATCATATCCATGTGAACCACCCGAAGCAAAGGCATCACCGAGCCAGAAACTATACTCTGCAGAAACATCGTTTGCGTAATTTGAAAAATTGGCTGTACCCTTATCTGCAGCAACCACAAGATAGCAGTCATCCGCATCATAAGTGACAATATCCTTCACTTTTTGACACTTCCCGTCGACAATATTATCTGTAAGATCGAGCAAACCCCTTAAGAAATCCTGATAATATCGAATTGCCATCTCAGCCATAAGCTTCCTATCTTCTATACTTTTCTTGATAACGAAGCCTCCCTTTGAACCAACAGGGATAATAGCAGTATTTTTTGCCATCTGAGCTTTCATAAGCCCGAGAATTTCAACACGGAAATCTTGAATTCTATCGGACCATCTGATGCCGCCACGTGCAACCTTTCCGCCTCTCAGATGTATCGCTTCGAATTGACTGTGGTAAACAAAAACCTCTACAAAGGGCTTAGGAAGAGGCATGTCAGAAACTTCCTTGGAGGAAACTTTAATTGAGATATACTCTTTGTTCATGTAATAATTTGTCCGCAGTATCGCGAAGCATAGTCCTGCAAGGGCCCTAATGATATTATCATAAATTATGTTAGTCACTGACGACAGAAGCTCCTCAAGCTTTGCCTTCAGAATTTTGATTTCTTCATTTCTCACAGCGTCATCTATTTCCTGTGAAAAACGCATGTGAAACATCTTAATAATCAACACTGCAGCTTCCGGAACATGCGACAGTGCTGCTTGTATATATGCGGGATTATACTTAAAAGATACCTGCTTCAGGTATCCAGCAAAAACACGTAATAGAACAACTTCACGCCAAGATAAACCTGCCAAGACTACCAGAGCATTGTAACCATCATTTTCCAACTGCTCATTAAGAATTCTTAGCAGTGAATCCTCAAACTTATCTTTTATTTGAGAGAGAGGAAAAAGCATCTCTTCACCGCTTTTTAGGAGAAAATGGTGTATCATCACTCCAGGTGTGCATTTAATCCTATAGCAATTATGCTCCACCACCTCCATTGCCATATTTTCGATAACTAATATCAGCTGGTAGAGTTCTAATTTCCCTTCAGGAAAATATATCTTTAAATAGCGATGTTTTCTTTCTTCATAGAGTTTAACTTCTATAAGTTTCTCTCGCGTGACATTGCATATTTTTCCAATATCCCCATAAGCCGAGGCGACATCAAAAGATTCTTTATAACTTTCTGGAAATTTTCCAACGTACTCCCTGTATTTTAATTTTTCCTCTTTTTTAAGCACAGAATCTGTAATCAATTGTCCAAGCTCATCTTCCCAGTCCTTTGCCATTGAGGTCAGTCTTTCTTCTATTTCTTCATCCGTGCACGAGGAAATAAAAGAACCGACATTGAAGACAAATTGCAGTCTAACAAGCCCAGACTCGCCAATTACAACATATTCATCTGCTAGAGTACCATTAAAGGTTTTTGTGAGGAAATCTCTGATCTTGTAGCGCAGTTTCATACTAAACTGTGCATTTGGAACAAAAACAACACAATAAATAAACATCCCTACTTCATCTCTTCTGATGAAAACCCTCAGACTTGGCTTAACGGCCAAAGAGATCATACCTTTGCAAATCTTGTGGAGTTCCTCACTTGAAGTCTGAAACAGCTCCCCTTTGGACATGCCCTGCATTAATGCTAGTAGGGATTTATGATTATGCCCACCCTTCACGAAACCTGACATTCTTTCGATATTCTCTATTTTTCTACGCAAGATAGGTATCAACCTTACATCTCTATAGTGTGCTAGAGACGTAAATAGACCGAGAAATCTCTTTTCTCCGATTACTTCTCCATTTTCTGAGAGACACTTGATTCTTATACAATCGGCATTGACGCGTCTATGGACACGAGAAACATACCTAGATCTGCCAATATGTAGAACTCCCTTATACTCTCTAAACTTATCGTCACCGCCGAGCTCTGTTTCAAATTTTGAAATACCAAGAGAAAAAGTAGGCTCTTTTTCAAGTTTTTTACCCACCAATCTATATTCGTCGTAACCTAGGAAAATGAAATTATCGTCGTTTAACCATTTAAGAAACGCAGTAACCTCATCACTGAGCGAACAGCTTGGATTTTTTTGCTTTGCAGGATCAGAAGAATCAATTCTCTGAATCTCATTTTCCAAAACAGTAAGCATTCTTCCCCAATCAGCAACTACATTTGCAACAAGCCTACTTACATCTTCAAGCTTTTTCTGTAGTTCGGAGATTTTTTCAGGTGATGCAGAACTAACAAGAAAGTAAATGAAAGACTCATTCCCAAAGTTAGCAGGACTCTCCTTCTTATGTATTTTTGTTAATTCTCCGTCTTGGTTTCTTTCGACTGATAAAACAACGTTCAAACGTCTGTATACAGTAAAACCATTCGCCTTAATTTCTCCGGTAAAAGAGTCGACTAAAAATGGAATATCAGGATTTAAAATGAATATTGCTACCCGGTCCTTCTGTAAAATATCCGGTACTTTCGATAGGGTAAAAATCTCAATTTTCCTTTGATGCGGCAAACGTTCCTTCAAAAAACTATAAGCCTCATTTGCAATCTCAGAAAACAACTTTATTTCTGCATACTTTTCGGTTGGTAGTGTTGCATAAAACTGTTCCACAAATGATACGAAATTTTCGGATAACCCATTCTCAACACTCGAGACTATGGTTGCGATAAATTGCGAATATGTGTTTTTTTCCATGTTACTCTGATGGCTGCGAACCGAACTACGTCATTGTAGCACAACTTTTGTTTATTTTTGGTTGTAAAAACGAGGCTTATATTTTGTCTTATACTAAAACAAAATATATTCTAGACTGCAGCGTGATATAGTTAAGTTGCTCATTTTGGATTGTCTTTTTTTACAAACTAATGTTAGAATCCGTCCGGGTTTAAGTAAGATGAAGTTTTAATTATGCAGGACCACATTCTTCTCAGGAGCGGAGCTCTTGCTGGGGTTGTTCTTTCAGAAGATGACTTAAAAGAATTCTCACCGCAAGTAGAAATTCTTCTTGGTTGGGAAAAGGGAATTTCAAAAATGGCAAAGCAAAGAAAGAGTAATCCTCGAGTAAAGTTAATGCAAGAGAAGCTCTTTACATTCAGCTTTGAAGAGGAGTCTCGCTGCGATGAAATACGGTCGCACGTTAAGACTGAGCACGGATATTTTGTCGTCCCGAAAGTGATTGGCTAATCTCTTTCTTTGTCCTGATTAATACGGAGTTGGGTTCGCTTTTTTTCTTATTTGTCTTTAGATGTACACTCTATAGCTGCCCTATCTAAATATAAGAATGGTCTCTTTCATATACGGTATGACCTCTACACTCACTGAGCAGTCATCTAGATCCATTCTTATTGTTTTTGGTGTAACTACATCCTTAAGCTCGGGCTTCTGTTTATTGATTGCCTTATCGAGCATTTTTTCCTTCAGATACGCCCTAGAACACGCTATCTTGCGCATATTATGATCAAGTATCACGATCTTTTCCGACGTATTTTTCAATATAATCTCTGTCCTTTTGTTATAGAGCTCAACAACGGCACTACTTGTTCTAAGACTTGTATTATCCTGCCCAAAGAGCGCAATCACGTCGCTATTGATCCTGGCATCAATAAGCAGAGATTTAGTATCCATTTCAACTTCCAAAACACAACTTTTACTCGGTAAAGTAATGAACTCCTTCCAGTTCAAATATTCTTTATTGTAAACCTCATGAGCTGCGCTCTTCCAGTATAATAAAAAGGGCGAGCAATCAAGCATCTGCTGTGTACACTCTACCTTCTTGGTGAGATATGTGTTTTCTTTTTCCAACCTACTAACACTTTGCAAACTCACAGAAAGATCTAAGAATAATATTGCGCTCTTACCCCCTTCTACTTTACAGAGAACAGCAATCATAGAAATCTCATCATTTTTTTTACTTCTCAAAAAGAATTTTCCATTTTCTACGTGCTTTCCAAGCGCTTTCTGAAGCGCATCACCATTCGTAAAATTTTGTAAAAATTCCGCCAGTGAATAGTATTGCTGTTTATCTAGTTCAAGCTTGAAAATTTCCGTATCAGATGCAGAGTCCCGGATATAAAAGTTATCACAACTTTTGACTAAGCAATCAGTAAAAGAGTCTTTACTTTTCGCACGAAGCTTTATCTTACTGCTTCGAAAGAGTACGATCAATAAAATGGATAGTATTATTAACTCAAGCATCAGCTAAGTAAATCGTTCAGTCTGATCAATATTCTCTTTCTACCTATGAACGGAAGAATATTTGCCATTTCTGGACCACCTCCTTTTCCAGTTAATGCAAGTCTCAGATTGATATGAACCTCTTTCCTATTATATCCGCACTTTTCCACGATTAGACCAACCCACCGTCTATATGTCTCGGGAGAGACTTCTTCCTGAGGAAGTAGCAATATAGCATCTCTGATAAGTTGTGTATTGCACTCGGTACCAGAGTAAATTTTAGCCTCAGTAGTACATATTTCCCACCAATAATTTACATCAGAAATAAATTTTACGTTATTTTTAACAGCATCCCAGAAAGGTTTTGATACACCTCCCAAACGTTTTGCAAGATCTTCATAGGTAGAAAGACGCAAAAAATCAGCATTAAGAGCATAGACTTCATCTTCTAAAACAGTCACGGATGAAGACGAAGAATAATTTTCCAAATTAAAATTGCTATAATTCTTAAAATTCTCAAAAGTAGCTTGAGACTTGGCGCCCAGATTTAACAAGTATAGGCATACCACTTCAGGCTCTATGTGATTTTCTCTAAATGCTTGTATTTCGTTACCGCCAGCTCTTTTAGACATCTTCCCAGTACGCATTTTCAGCAGTGGCATATGAGCAAAACTTGGAATTTCAGTGCACCCCAGTGCTTCAAAAATCTGTATCTGCACAGCAGTGTTAGAGATATGATCCTCACCACGAATAATAGTACTAATTCTGCACTCAATATCGTCAACAACCGAAGGCAACATATATGTGTAAGTACCATTTTCCCTTATAACAATTGGATCACTCGTGCTATGTAAATCTATTACTATTTTTCCTCGAAGCTTATCCTCCCACGTAACCACCTGATCAGGATTGAGTTCAAAACGATAGTATGGAGGCCGGATTGAATGCTTAGGTTCAGTTTTTTTTCTGTATACGGGTGGAAGACCGCGAGCTAAAAGTGCTCTACGTTCTATCTCAAGCTCTTCAGGTGTCTCATAACAGGCATAAATCCTTCCACTTTCTTTTAGCTTAACTACTGCATTTGCATAAAGCTCACATCGCTCAGATTGTTTGATACAGAGATCTTCCTCAATCCCAAGCCATAACAAGTCTGTAAAAATCTTGTCTACGTATTCACTCTTGATTCTTGTGACATCCGTATCATCGATTCTCAAAATAAATTCGCCTCCAGAAGATCGAGCTGTAAAGTATGCAATTAGTGCTGTTCTTGCATTTCCTAAATGAATGAGTCCAGTTGGACTTGGTGCAAAACGGGTAATCATCTGAGAAGAGAATCGGAAATACGCTTCTTCATCTCAGATATCCCAGAAGTAAATTCTTTGCTGAAACAATGAAAACAAATACGCTGATTATCCATCATAACCGTCACTGTGCCTGGAGTAAGCGTAACAGAAAGTCCAAAAATGACGTTAATTACATCATTCTCGAATAACTCCTCCTCAGTAACGAATTGTCTACTGCAATTAAGATGCGGTATATGACTGGAGTAAACAAGCTTTAAAAGTGAGAAGGATGACAAAAAGATCTGTGCTATGAGCCACAACACATATCTCAAGAAGCGAAAAGAAAAAACAACGGAAAAATCAAATGAAGATCGCAAGAAAAACAAATAAGAAACATAAGAAAGCGCTGCAGCAGACAATCCAAAAACAAAAAGAAACATCGACTTTTGACCTGAAAGAATCAGCCAAAATGCAATCAGAGAAAGTATCGGCAACATGAAACCTTTATGCATCACTAAAATTGAACGCCTCATCCCAAGTACCCTTTGTTGCAGCTTTAGAGTATTCAGTAGCTTTATTTTCAAAAAAGTTGGTGTGCTCGACCGTATTCAACACTGCCTCTAACCAGAGTAAAGGATTAACTTTTTGCTCGTATATCTCCGAAAAACCTAACTGCTTCAGCCGTAGATTTGCAATGTATCTGATGTACTCCTTTACTTCAGATGCCTTTAAACCTTCTACGTCCCCCATCTCAAAAGCAAGATCTATGAATGCATCTTCATGATGAACCATAGCATCGCATATCTCTCTTATCTCTGCCTCTAATTTTAACTTGTCGATATCATTCTCAAGCAGAAAGGTACGAAAAAGTTTAGTAATTGAGTTAGAATGCAGTGTTTCATCACGAACAGAATAGGCAATAATTTGACCCATACCCTTCATCTTATTGAAGCGTGGAAAGTTTAACAGAATCGCAAACGATGCAAATAATTGAAGTCCCTCAGTAAATGCGCCATATACAGCAAGCGTCTTTGCTATTTCAGTTGGAGTGTCCATCTTGAAAGCCTTCAGATACTCACATTTTTCCTTCATTTGTCTGTACTTTGTGAAGGCAAGATATTCTGTTTCTGGCATACCAACCGTATCCAGTAAGTGCGCATAAGCAGCTATATGTATGGTTTCCATATTTGCAAAGGCAGTAAGCATCATACAGATTTCCGGCGGCTTAAAAACACCAGCATAATGCCTCATATAACAGTCATGAACTTCAACATCTGCTTGAGTAAAAAAACGAAAAATCTGAGTTAGTAAATTTTTTTCCGTACTACATATCTTATGATGCCAATCCTGCACATCATCAGCCATAGGAATCTCTTCTGGCAACCAATGAATCTGCTGTTGTATTTCCCAAGCTCGGTACGCCCAATCGTACTGAAACGGTTTGTACGAGAGACGGGGCTCTAGGAGAGACATATCACACCTCAAATAAGGGAAGAAAAGAGGAGTGTCATTGTCTCAAATTGATCCATAAAATTCAAGGGATCATGTGCGCAATAAGAATTGCCAATTCAAGTGATACTGTAAACCGCTACGGCAGTTCATATTGCCTTTTAAAGTGTTTAAGCGTACCATGTCTTACTCAGGGTGTAAGAGCTTCTATCCTGGTATCAGTCTTTCGTTTGAATACATTAGGCAAATTTTAGTCAGTTATGTCTTTTTTCGGTAATGGACCCAGTAATCTCCAAATTGTGGAATCCATAAATTCTGTTGCAGAAAAAGAAGGACTCAATCCTGATACTTTGTTTCGCGCGATAGGAATCGAGTTAGCACATGAAATAGGAAAAAGGCAGTATGGCGACCATAAGATTTTTGTTGAGATAGACAAAAAAAATGGCGAGATAATTGTATCAAAGCGACTTCTTGTAGTCGAAGATTCTGATAAGGCTCATATGCTTGAGCAGCTGGAGATGGCTACTGAAGAATCCACTGATTCGTCTTCATCATTTGCTGTACAAGAGAAGATTCACTATGATGGTGTGATCGATCTCTCGACTGCAAGGCTCAAATACCCGGATGTTGAACATAAAGCTGGTGATATAATCACAGAACGTTTACCTTCATTTTCTTCTGGATACATAATTGCTAAGGTCATGAAGGCAAAGCTTGAGCGCCTCATTACATCCTTAGTAAGGGAAAAGCAATACCACTGCTACAAAGGCAGAGTTGGAGAGATTGTTACCGGCATTGTGAAAAAATCTATCGACTTTAAGGCTGGTAGTAGGAGCATCATCGTCGATATCGCAGGAGTGGAAGGCCTCTTACCTTATTCGTCATTAGTGAAGGGCGAGAGTTTTAGGCCCGGTGAAAGAGTTAAATGTGTGATACAAAAAGTTGAATATTCAGTCGTCAGACCTCAAATTCTACTCTCTAGGTCCAGCGGCAGTTTTGTTGCTCAGCTTTTTGCCCAGCAAGTACCAGAAATATATGATCGTGTAGTGGAAATAAAAAAAGTTGCCAGAGATGCTGGTTCTAGAAGCAAGGTTGCTGTTTTTTCGTCAGATAGAAACATAGATCCAGTTGGAGCGTGTATTGGTATGGGTGGAAGCAGGATAAACGCCGTGGTGAACGAGTTGCATGGAGAAAAGATAGATGTAGTTGAATATTCGAATGACACTGCCACCTTTCTGGCTAATGCTCTTAAACCAATTAGACCGGTTAAAATCACTGTAAATGAAGAAGCGAAGAAAGTAGGATTAGTTGTTCCTGATGAAAGTGTCAGCCTTGTCATAGGGCGCGGTGGACAGAATATATACTTATTATCTTCTCTTCTTGGATATCGTGTAGAGGTACTCAGTGAAGCTGAAGTTTCCAAAAAGAAAATGGAAGAGTTCATCTCGGGAACGGCGCGCTTTGTAGAAGCTTTAAATGTCGAAGAAGTAATAGCTCAGCTATTGGTTACTGAGGGATTTTCAACGGTTGAAGAAATTGCTGACTGCAATACATCAAGACTAGCATTTATTGAGGGATTTGATGAGGATATCGCTGAAGAGATAAGGAGCAGGGCAGTTGAATATGTAAATGAACAACCTAAAAGAGTCCAAGCATTGTTAGAAAAGTATAAAGCAAATCCGGATATGCTTGCCCTTTCAGGCTTTGACACGGAATTGCTTGAACTGCTTTTCTCATCTGGACTGACAGATCTTGAAAAGGTTGCCGAGTTGTCTTCTGATGAATTAAAAGAGGTTATCGGAGATAATAGATTTGCTGTGCCGTTGCTAGAACAGCTTATCATCAGATCAAGGGAAATTCTGGGGTGGTTGTAGGGCAGACGTATGGATACTAAAAAAAGGCTCAGCTTGAATTTAAAAAACGGAAAGGAAGAGTTGTCACGCAGGGCGCTGAGGGAGTTTATAAACAAATCTGCTACCAGTGGCGGTCCTCCATCTTCGGGAGGCAGTGAGAATCGCACAAGTCATCTGACCAGGCAAGAGGAGCGAAATAGGTTGGATGCGCTTCACAGATATCGGAAAGCGAATATAGAGCTGGCTGCACAAGAAAATTCCGCGAAAGAGAAAGAGGTAGTAGAGACATCTACAGAAGCTAATCCAATTTTACCAGATGAGGCAAAAGTATCTTCGACCCGAATTAGTGATCCGCGTTCACCAAAAGCACAGATACAGCAAAATGCACAGGAAGGTCCTCTATCGGTTTTACAATTAGATGGGCCAGAAAATAATAATAGCTCTTCTTTGAAAAAGGATAAAAAGGGACATAAGGCTTCACAGCACAAAGATGGATGGAAGAACCAACAGATGAAAAAGCGGAAGGATCCATTAGCGCCAGAAATAGACTTGCAGAACATTGATGGGAAGGAGCGTATTGAGAAGACTCTTTCCAGGCAGCCAAGCCACAGAAAAAGGACATCTAAGGGTTCCTATGCTTCACGAACAAACGTGAATCCGAAGCTTGGGCAACTCATAACGATAGATAAACGTTTAATAACACTACGAGAGCTTTCTGTCTTACTCTCTGAACCCATGGTAAGGATGAGGATGATCCTCAAGAAAATGGGTGAGAGTTCCGGAGAAGATGATTATCTTAAGCAGGAAACTGTTGAGTTATTGGCGCTCGAGCTTGGTCATGAAATAAGGTACAAACCCTCTACAGCTGAGATCCTTGCTGCAACAAGAAGAAATACTAATGAATCTGATCTGAAGCCAAGAATTCCAGTAGTAACTGTCATGGGACATATCGACCATGGGAAGACAACCTTGCTCGATGCACTCAGAAATACAAGCCTCACAGCAACCGAAAGTGGTGGTATAACACAACATATAGGGGCTTACCAGGTTCAAGTAGGTGATAAAAGTATTACTTTTATAGACACACCGGGGCACGCTGCCTTCACTTCGATGCGGATGAGAGGTGCAAAAGTTACCGACATAGTGGTTCTTGTGGTCGCAGCGGATGATGGTGTAAACGAGCAAACTGTTGAAGCAATTAAGCATGCAAAAGCAGCAGAAGTGCCAATAATCGTTGCGATAAATAAAATTGATAAAGAAGCTGCAAACATTCCGAAAGTTTTAACTGAGCTTGCACAGCATGGAGTGATAGTCGAAGAAATGCATGGGGATGTTATGAGTGTCAACATCTCTGCAAAAAATCATATCAATCTGGATAAATTGAAAGAATTGATCTTAATTCAAGCCGAATTTCTTGACTTAAAATATGATCCTAAACAGCATGCAGAAGGTGTAATTATTGAATCTAGGGTTGATAGAAAGCGCGGCGCTTTCTCTACTCTGATAGTAAAAGAGGGTGAGCTGAAGACAGGACAGATAGCGGTCCTGGGGTCTTTTTATGGGAAAATAAGAAGCATGATGACCTCTTCAGGGGAAGTTGTTGGAATTGCAGTCGCAGGAACTCCGGTTGAGGTGATGGGTTTGAGTGAAGCCCCAGAGCCCGGCACATCATTTTTTGTTGTTAATAGCGAAAAAGAAGCAAAAATGGTTGTTAATAGCCATGAGCATATAAAACAAGATCTCTATAAAAGGCCTTTGCGGGATTCATTTGAAAGCGATAAGCACAAGCTGAATTTCATAATCAAGGCCGATGTCAACGGTTCTGCGGAAGCACTTGTGCAGTCAATAAGTGGGCTTTCTCATCCAGAGGTCGATGTTGCCATCATACACACTGCTATCGGTGATATAAGTGACTCTGACGTGTTGCTTGCACAAGTTTCTGGTGCATACATTATAGGATTCAGGGTTAAGACAGAAAAAACTGTAAAGGATTACCCAAAGATTATTTTTCAATCGATCATATATGACGTGATAAAGAAAGTTCAGGAAATGATCGAACTACTCGTTTCACCAAAAACCCGAGAGGTTATCTTAGGTTCTGCAGTAATCAAAGAAGTCTTTACGCTTTCAGATAAATCTAATGTTGCAGGATGCCAAGTAAAGTCTGGGGTAATAAAAAAATCTGCTTCTATAAGACTTGTGAGAAACGGAGAAAATATAAAAGATCTTTCGATAAAATCACTAAAGCGCTTCAGAGAAGAAGTAAAAGAAGTAAAATCTGGTTACGAATGCGGGATCTTGCTTAATGGCTATAGCGAGATTAAAGTTGGTGATGTCTTAGAGTCATTTGGATTGCTTTCGAATGAGGAATAGGAGCCTATATGAACCCAATCAAAAAATTGCGTGTTGAATCTTTACTTAGAAGAAAAATAACCGAAATTATCAATAAAACCTTTGGTCCGGTTGCTGCAGTATCGGGTGTGGAAATAACAAACAATTCTAGATTTGCGATGGTATCGCTTCAACTATTTAGTGGGGCTCCGGAATCATGTTATATCGAAAATGGTATAAGGGCAAAATTAGGAAAGTCTATTGAGATGCGTAATACACCGAAGCTAAATTTTGTTAGCATAAGAACGCCTCTTGATGCTTTACAACCTGCATATCAAGAGTAGCATCTATGATGCAATAGTTAGTTACCTCTGCTCACGAGAGGATACTCCAGGTGATTACTCGCACTGCTTGGTTTTGACACCAAATTATTCGTTTTCCTATTCACTAAAGAAATCTTTTTCCAAGCCGTCTATTTTGCCTAAAATAGTCAGTCTCGATACCATTTTTCGAGACTTTGCAATTAAAAATAGCTATTTTGAATATCTGAATTTTAGCAAAAAAGCAGTGCTAACACTGTACAGTCTTATGAAAAACGAGAAGCACTGTTCAATAGATGAGGCTATGTTCCTTTTTACTTACTTTCAGCAAGGTGAGGTGGAACATAATGATTTCATCCACAACGAAATCTACAAAAAGTTCACCTATTATCACGAATATAAGAAGTTCCAAGAGCTCGCACTAGATCTGACTTTCCGGGATTACAAAGAGGTGATAGTCGCAGGGATATATATCACCGATGAAATCTCCAGGTATATTTACGAGAAAGCGGTTGCAAATAATTGTCCAATTTTTATTTATGGCTTAGAACCAACCTATAAGGCTGCACCAGAACATTTTCTCTATCACACCTTAAAATTCCAAAAAGAAAAGGATCTTGAAATCATCTCTCTAGGAAAAGACAGAGCAATATCACAACTGAATACTAATCCAGATCCAAACTTTTTCCCTGGAACAAAAGAGAGTAAGCAAAAACCTCAAGTCAGGTACAATCTACTCTTCTATGAAATGAGTAATGAACACCATATGGTAAAATCCGCTGTAACATATTTAACAGATTTCTACCCAGATGTCGCACTTGTAACGGCCAATTATTGCTTACTTAAAAAGGTTGGAGCAATACTGAGCAAGGAAAATATCAACCTCATATTTAAAGAAAAATATACAGCCCATCCGGATGGAATTTTTCTCTTAACACTTTTAGATACAGCAATACTTGGTGAAAGTGATATCAGCTTTATTGCACTGTTGAAACATCCTTATATCTATGAAGAAAACAGCGATATCATTGATTGTATAGAAGATTCCACTATAAGAACGACAAAAAGTAAGCAAATAACTCAAGAAGCACGCCTTTTCTTAGAAAACATAAAGAGGTGGAGCAAAGGCTTTCACCATGCAAAAAACTTTGCCGAGTATCACATCAAGTGGTCAGATGCAATTACAAATCGTCTTACTTCTGAAGGAAAAAGAATCCTCGAATTTATAAAGAAACATTCACCAAGGTTTACTGACATATATGAGTATAGACAAATATTGTTATTTTTTCTGGAAAGACAGTATTTTTACCCACTCACAGATAATAAACGGATCGTTAATGTTTTCTCACCAAAAGAAGCATCATTTCTAGCATATAGGAATATAGTTCTCCTTGATTGTACTGAAGAGGACTTTCAGATAAGAGATCCACTAATTATGTTAAACATATTTCACACGCTTAGCACGAAGAAGAGTATTGTTATTTTTAACAAAGAGAAACCGCTCTCAAGGCTATTTCTACAAATTCGTCACTCATGCGCAGATAATTGTGAGATAAAAAAAGAATTAACTCAACCAAAAGAAACGGTAGCAGTAATTGCAAAAGAGAAACTTTTCGTACCCATAGAAATGCTTCCTAAAAAGCTTTCTCCGACTATGATAGAGTTACTCATGAATGATCCTTATAAATTTTATCTACGCTACATATTGGCAATCAAAGAGACAAACTCAATGTTAGTGAAGCCAGGCCATAAAGAATTTGGCTATATCATGCATAAAGTCTTTCAGGCTGCAAATAAAACTTACTTTTCTAAAGAAGAATATACAAGAATCCTAGAAGACGAACTCAAAATATATTCGACGCGGTACCGATATGTAAAAAATTTGTGGCTACCACGGGGATTAAAAATCCTAGAACAATTCGCTACTTTTCACAATGAAAGATTAGAAGAAATCGATAAGCTCGAGAACGAAAAAGAGCTAAGTATTTTCATTGCAGATGGATTAGAACTTTTTTGTAGATTTGATAGGATAGAATCCTTAAAAGATGGCACAGTAAACATCGTAGAATTCAAAACTGGTACCATACCAACTTTTAAGGAGATAAGCAGTCTTGCAAAACCACAACTTCCTCTTCAGGGAGTGATATTAGAAAAAAATAGAAACGTAAGATTCAATGCAATGATGTATTGCAAACCTTCAACCGAGAAAGTGATTGTGAAAAAACTTCAATCACCAGAGGAAACAATAGCAGAGACACACACAAAGTTAAAGATACTAGCACAAATATATCTTTCCGGAGGGTTTGATTTCCTTAGCAATATAATGAAAAACTAAATTAACCAGATGGAATCACTAAAACCACTCAGCTAAGTTAATGAGAAGAGAAATCCAATTCAAGAAAAACACTTTTGAAACAAAATTGCTTTAGGACCGCTATTCATGAAACTATCATGTATTTGAACTGTAAGATAATACCAAAAAAGTGAGGTAACTATGCTTTTATTTTTTTGATAAAAATGCTAGGAGTTAGTGATGGAACAGGGATACACATTCGATGACATACTGCTTGTCCCTAAATATTCAGAAGTTCTGCCGCGGGATGTAAGTACAGAGACATATCTCACGCAAGAGATAAGGCTTGGTGTGCCTATTGTCTCATCTGCGATGGATATGGTAACGGAGGCTCGTCTTGCAATATGCCTAGCGAAACATGGGGGAATTGGAATAATCCACCGAAATATGACTCCGGAGGCTCAGGCTCTAGAAATTCGTAAAGTAAAGAAGTATGAAAGCTGGATTGTTTCTGATCCTGTAACAATTTCCCCAGATGATAGATTGGAAAAGATCTCAGCACTTAAAAGGCAGCATGGCTACTCTGGTTTGCCTGTTGTTGATGAAAAAAACAAGCTTATAGGAATACTAACAAATAGAGATGTACGTTTTGTTGAAGATGGTTCCAGAAAAGTCTCGGAGCTGATGACAACAAAAAATCTGATCACAGTAAAAGAAGGAATAACCTATGATGAGGCTAGATTGTTGTTTCATAGACACAAAATAGAAAGACTGATCGTAGTTGATGAGGAATTTAGGTGTGTTGGCTTAATAACAGTCAAAGATATCGCTAATACTAATGCCCATCCAAATGCTTGCAAGGATTCCAAGAGTAGGTTGAGAGTGGGTGCAGCGGTTGGTGTGACGGGCAGCTTCTTGGAAAGAGTGGATTTATTAGTAAAGGAAAATGTGGATGTCGTTGTGATAGATACGGCCCATGCACATACAAAAATTGTTGGGGACGCAATAAAACAAATAAGAAGCCACTTTGGAAATATACAGCTTATTGCTGGAAACATTGCAACTGCCGCAGCCGCAGAATACTTGATTGAAATGGGCGTGAATGGAGTCAAGGTTGGTATCGGTCCTGGATCGATATGTACAACACGTGTAGTTACAGGGATTGGGATCCCTCAGTTTACAGCCATTCTGAACGTCGCGAGTGTATGTAAAAAAACAGATGTTAAAGTCATTGCAGATGGCGGTATACGGTATTCAGGTGATATCGCTAAGGCGCTTGCAGCCGGAGCGGATTGTGTGATGATTGGCTCCTTATTTGCTGGGACCGATGAATCTCCAGGAGAAGTAGTATTATATAAAGGGCGTTCATACAAGAGTTACAGAGGAATGGGCTCCGTGGGTGCTATGAGTACTGGCTCTTCAGATAGGTATTTCCAGAATTCCTCAATGAAGCTTGTACCTGAAGGGGTCGAAGGACTAGTACCGCTTAAGGGGGCACTCAGCGAGACAGTATATCAGCTTGTCGGCGGTGTCAGATCCTCGATGGGCTATACTGGCTGCAAGGATATCTACGAAATGAGAAATCATTGTAGTTTCATTCACATAACCACTGCTTCAAATAGCGAAGGACATCCACACGATATCGTGATCACTCACGAGTCTCCTAATTATTCAAAAACTCACTAAATAAAAAAGCATTTGGTGGTATTTGAGCGTAGCTTTCTTTGGCACGCGTTTTTATACTATATTAAAAATTTTTATACTATATAACTTGTATCTATGTTATATATAGTTAATATACCAATTGTAGAGCTGTCCTGGTAAGTATATTACAAATTACTCTAAATAGGATGGAGAAAATGCGAGAAATGCTATTTTTTCACTTTTCTACGTATGCTATATATAACATATAATATGATAAATGGTTAATTTTTGTGCCTAATTCATTCAATAATAATCGGCTTTCAATGTCAGCTACAAAGCCATACGGCGAAATTGCTAAAGCAGTTCCTGACTCTCTAGAAGTTGCTAAATTGAAGAATCAAGATGCTTCCTCTATTGAGTCACTGTTTATAAGCTCAAATTTGCAAGAACTATTAGATGATCTTTATGCACAACAAGATGTCAGTACCGCTGATAACACTCCTGTAAATGAAGAAGATATAAGTACCCCTGATGACACTCTTGTTAATGAAGGGAGCACTGACACAGACAAAGAACCTGAGATGATCGTCCCGCTTCATGATGTTCAATCTGTTCCAAGTCAGGAGCCTCATTCTTATCTAAGTAGTCTTTTTTATGGCACAACGCAGAATGCTTCTGCTGCACTGCATAAAGTACTGGCTTACGTGCAATCCTCTTCTTATGCCTTTGGGTACTTAATGCAAGGTACTTCAAGTGCTTTATTTAGCGCAGGAAACTACCTTTACAACAGTTTCGCTCCTTCCGTTAATGAAGGGAGCACTGACACAGACGAAGAACCTGATCTGCTCATCTCGCTTGATGATATCCAATCTGTTCCAAGTCAGGAGCCTCATTCTTATCTAAGTAGTCTTTTTTATGGCACAACGCAGAATGCTTCTGCTGCACTGCATAAAGTACTGGCTTACGTGCAATCCTCTTCTTATGCCTTTGGGTACTTAATGCAAGGTACTTCAAGTGCTTTATTTAGCGCAGGAAACTACCTTTACAACAGTTTCGCTCCTTCCGTTAATGAAGGGAGCACTGACACAGACGAAGAACCTGATCTGCTCATCTCGCTTGATGATATCCAATTTGTTCCAAGTCAGGAGCCTCATTCTTATCTAAGTAGTCTTTTTTATGGCACAACGCAGAATGCTTCTGCTGCACTGCATAAAGTACTGGCTTACGTGCAATCCTCTTCTTATGCCTTTGGGTACTTAATGCAAGGTACTTCAAGTGCTTTATTTAGCACAGGAAACTACCTTTACAAAAGTTTCACTCCTTCCGTTAATAAAGGGAGCATTGACACAGATGAAGAACCTGAGATTATCGTCCCGCTTGATGATGCCCAATCTGTTCCAAGTCAGGACTCCCGCTCTTACCTGAGTACTATTTTTCATAATATGAAAAATGGAGTCACCAAAACTGGGAGTAGGGCGCTCTCGTCAACCGTACGGGTTGCCCTTAATGGAGCTTTTCCTGAATCCATAACAACCTACAAGAACGTCGCTCAGGCTGCAGAAAATGCAAACATAATGCTACAAAGCATCCAAATTTTGGCGTCAAGAGCGGGTAATACAGTACCACACGTAGAGGATATGCTCATACACATGGAGGATACAGCTGATAATCTTTCAGCTGCTGCAAGTGCAGTATTTGCATCGTTCAATGGAAATTCGCTCTACGTAAGTCGTATATTCAGTGCATTTATAGAGTTGAGCGATGCTATTAAGAGTAATGATTGTAGACGCACTATCCGCCCACTTGAGGACATGCTTAGACAGCTGAAGAACCTTAGAGCTTTCTGTCTTTTAGAGGCTGACGCTCAACTAGTTAATGACGAAAGGCTCAGCTATTTGACTACACTTTCTCAAGAAGTTGAGAGTGTTTTATTCAGCGTGAGAAAAACTCCTACCATTTTTCGCTGGAAAGCTTATGAACTGTACACCGACAAATTTAAATTAAACAAACTTAGAGAATATTTTCCTCTTTCCAATAATATCCAAGAAATGGTCGGATATATGCATGGTGTCATCCCTCGATTTGGGACAGCCTGTGTTAATACATCCAACTCTGCAAATTCGATCTCTGATATTTCGAATAATATAAAACTTTTTAGTTTGATCGGTACTATTCAGGTTTTACCACTTGCAGCATTTGTGCTTCGTTGCTCAGTAAATCATGATAACACTGTTGCTTATGTAACTTGCGCAGTACTTCAATCTCTTGCTGTTATCGTAATATTCGCCATCATAGGTAGATATTTTCAAGAAGCAAAGCTTTTTAAAACAGCCGACAACGCACATCATGTGAACAACCACGTCCCAGTTGAAAGAGTCTACGGTGCGCGCACAATGATGATTGCTGGATTCTCAGCTTTGCCTATAGCATTGGCAACACTTGGTATTTACACGGCAGATACTGTAACCACGACAAAGAGTCACGTAGCACTCTTATCTACACTTTTTGTCCTTTCATTAGCTCTGAGCATAGTTTTGCCCATAGTGTACAGGGTATACCCATCATACAACCAGAGAGAAACAGCAGACCCACCTACACTTGATCATGCTCACAAGAAACCAGACAGTACAAGACTGCCATCCGAGGTTGAAATTCTAGCTAACAACAATATTAGTGTTGCTGCTCACGTGCACAGATAAGGATCTACCTAAGATTTAAGCTTTAGACTTATTATCGATCTCAAGATTTTTTCCACATCCAGTGCGGAGCGTGTAGTCTCAAACGCTCCGTCTGGTGGGAGTATCTCGTCGCTGATGCCTGGGTCTATACTAATGTGCTTTGTCGTAGACAGAATGTTTCCCGCTGAAACTATTGCTACACTATCACTTGGTAGGCGGACTTTTTCATTAACACACATTCTTACGTGCACCCTAAATGAATTCTCTATCGAAATTTTAGTAACCCTGCCAATCTTTACACCAGAAAGGAAAACATCGCTACCAATTGAAAGACCCATTGCATTATCAAACGTGGCATTCAATTCATAACAAGGATTCTTTTTTAGAAGAGAGAAGTCACTACTCAGGAAAACAAAAATAAGAGCTGAGACCAAAAGAACAAGCGTCCCTGAAAAAAACCTTACATCCATACTATAAGCGACACTACTCCGGCTTCCATGCTATATAAGGCAAAGTATCCCTTTCATTCCTTGCTGAAACCTCATTTAACTCACGACACCGTGACACTTCAGTAGAGCATGAACCATCCGGAACAAAATCAACAGCATGGTGGAGCCAAAGATGCCACTCAACGGCAACTCTGCTTGGATCACACATGCCTGCCGCATATCGAACAAACCTGCGGTTACCACGCTTGTAATAACGATTTCCTGCATTATCAACACCAACAAGCGTGTCATGACAAAACATATAAACCTCAAACTTTATGGCTGAATATATCCTGATTCTCCCACCCAAGTAAATCCAGTTCTGCTCTATAGGGTAAAAACTGGAAGCACGCTTGTGCGAGCTCAACCCTTTTTTCTCTCTTCAACATCACATCTAGAGCTTCTTTTATTGCATGTAAATACAGCACATCAGAGGCAGCATAGCTCATTTGTTCTCTCGTTAAAGAAGTTGAACCCCAATCCGAACTCTGTTTACCCTTGTTAAGCTTCACGCCCAGTAGATCTGAGCAAAGCTCCTTGAGGCTATGATGATCTGTATATGTTCTAACAAGTCTGGAAGCTATCTTTGTGCAGTAACAATTATTCGTCAAAACACCAAGATAGTGCCGTAAAATCGCTATATCAAACCTTGCAAAATGGAAAATTTTTACTACCGCAGGATCAGTAATTAAACCTTTGAGCCGCGGAGCAGAATAGTCTGTACCATTAAACCTCACCAGATGAGCTGTACCATCACCCGTAGACAATTGAACAAGACACAGTCTGTCTCTTCGATTTACGAGTCCCATAGACTCTGTGTCAATTGCAATTGCGCCAGATGCAGCGAAGTCAGCGGGCACATCACCCTCATAGATATAGTACTTGTTCACGTTCGCTAAAAAAAACTAAAATATAAATCACAGTGTACGCTACGTTGCAATAAGTAGCATAGAATCCCTCACTTTTCTCTCTAATTCCGCCGCTAAATCCTTATTCTCTTTTAGGAACTGCTTCACATTCTCCTTACCTTGACCAAGTTTAATGTCTTCGTACGAATAATATGAACCTGCCTTCTCTATTATCTTATTTCGCACCCCAATCTCGATTATCTCACCAAGCTTTGAAATACCCTCGGTATAAATAATATCAAATTCAGCTTGTTTAAATGGAGGTGCTACTTTATTTTTGACCACCTTCACCCGTGTCTGATTACCTACAACATCCTCTTTGTCCTTAATTGAACCAATTTTACGAATGTCAATCCTAATAGATGAGTAGAATTTCAGTGCATTACCCCCCGTTGTTGTCTCGGGACTACCAAACATGACACCGATCTTCATCCGGATCTGGTTAATAAAGATCACAATGCAGTTACTACGGGACACGGAAGCTGTGATTTTTCGCAGTGCCTGACTGAGCAACCTAGCTTGAAGCCCAACATGTAGATCTCCCATTTCTCCTTCTATCTCTGCTTTTGGAGTAAGAGCAGCAACAGAATCGACAACTATAACATCAACTGCACCAGATTTAATAAGGCTGTCTACTATCTCCAAAGCTTGCTCACCAGTATCCGGCTGCGAAATCAATAGCTCCTCAATTTTGACACCCAACCTTTTTGCATAGACGGGGTCCAAAGCATGCTCAGCATCAACAAAGGCACATGTCCCGCCGTTTTTTTGAGCTTCAGCTATCACGTGAAGCGTAAGCGTCGTCTTTCCTGAACTTTCTGGTCCAAAAACTTCAATAATTCGCCCCTTTGGTATACCACCACCAAGAGCACTATCCAATCCTATGGAACCTGTAGAAATGCACTCCACTGAAGCTGGCTCCTGACTAAAAGTCATTATAGAACCCTTCCCAAACATTTTTTCAATCTGAGCTACAACGCCTTTAAGCGCACTTTCTCTGTCCATTAAAACCGGCTCACAACTCTTTAACCCAAGACATTGTATGACACAATTTGACTAGGAACAATGACATTATTATTAAACCAACATCAGCACATGAATCTTTTTTACTCTGCTGGGTCTTTAAACTACATAATTTAGCAAACTATCTATATTTTTCATTACATTTGGTTATTATAAGCATAGGAAGCACCATATGCAGTGTATACAAAATGATCTTTCACAAACATGACCTTAAACCTGAAAGATGCATTCGGTACGTTAAATTCCTTCTTTCGGCTCTTGCAGTAGTCAGTTTTTATTTTTCTTTGAACCACAATAAAGACGCCATCACAAACTATAATACAATCCGTTCCATTGAATCCTCTGTCATATTTAGTGTTGCACAGAATACAATAGAAAGTTTCTATTCGGCGGTACAGAACGAGATTTCTATCGTTCGCTTCCTTGTTGAAAGCGGAACGCCTATCGGCTCAGATAGCAAGTACTTAAGCACCCTTCTTCAATATGGTGAATTCATCAAGCTTGGTAAAAGCGGTAAAGTAACTGACTATGAGGTTGGTTCAATACAGACGGAACTCTTTAAAGACATGCCAGGTGAGTTAGTTACAATTGAGAATATTTCCTTGAAAGGCTCTTCGTGTCTTCAGCATGAAAATTTTGATCAATTAGATGGTGAAGTACGTCGTATGGTATATTATCTCCCTGCTGGGGCTCTTATGGAAAAACTAAAAGAAGTATTAATTGGACTTGAAGGAAAACAGAATTTCTCTATTGTAGACAAAAACTATAACGAGATATATCGACCGGCTCACACTATTCAAGATAAGAGCATAAGAGAATGCAGAAGCATTTATTCTTCTTTAGATAACGAGCTATACTTTTGCCAATACGGAGCTAGTCACGTAACATTTGGTAGTGTCATTGCAAGGGTTATTAGCATCCTGCTGCCTTTGTGCATTGTTCTCTGGATATTTATCTTTCTAAAAAGGCTCGAGTTTGTGTTTGTAGATAGCAAACCGCTTGGTTCAACCAGGCAGGACACAAAGAACCCTTCAATTTTGGATCAAATAGCAACGAATTCAAGTCATTTTATTTCTTGCATCACGCATGAATTACGCACACCTCTAAATGTGATAATCGCATTTTCGGAGATGATAAAAGACGAGTGTCTTGGAAACATTACAAATAAAAAGTACGTATGCTACGGACAGGAAATCTATAAATTTGGAACTAGCTTACTCAGAACCGTTGATAACATAATAGATATAACAAAATCAAATAGCATGCTCATGATTCCAAAAAAGGATTATGTGGGTGTTCAGCAAATAATAGCGGAAGCCGTAAGAAATTGTAAAACCTTTGCATTAACAAAAGAAATCTCTCTGTGTAAAAGTATTGATGCAGATCTTCCAGAAGTTTTTTTAGACCGTGAGCAGGTCAAAAAGGCTATTACTAATATCCTAAGCAATGCAATTAAATTTAGCGAAAATGGTGCGACCGTTTCAATAAGGGCGTGTCAAAATTGTGAGGAAGGAAGTATTTCTATCACAATTGAAGATTCAGGAAGCGGTATGAAAGTTGTCAATGGTGTGCCACAGTTAGAAAATTCACTCACAAAGAAGGCAGATGGTTTGGGAATAGGGTTGTTATTATCAAGAAATATCATTCATCTCAACAACGGTTCTCTTGAGATATACTCTCAAGTTGGAAAAGGAACGAGAACCACAATTACCTTTAAGCAAAAGCAGGCGGATTAGGCAAAAAATTAGCCCATCCCTACAGCACGAATAGCAAAATGTGCAAAGGTATTATACAATCTACGCGGAAGGGTGGCCGAGTGGTTGAAGGCGCACGCTTGGAAAGCGTGTTCAGGTGTAAACCATCTGACAAGGGTTCGAATCCCTTTTCTTCCGCCGCTGCTTGGAGTGTAAACCCTCCTTTAATAGCTACAGAGTTTGACGTCAAACACGCCTAGCTTGCTGTGACGGACAAGGATAGTCCTTAGGAAACACCGATCTCAAAAACAGAAATTATGTCATGAACGACACAAGCTTGCCCCGGACAACCTCATGATATGGAAAAAAACAAAAACCCTAACCCGTCACGTTTTCTGTCTTTTAACAAAGAACAACAGAGACAGCCACTATACGATCGACACCACAAAGCTAGACGACGGTAATACAACGCAAACAGGCTACCGGAAATTATCCCAACACAATCATTTTCTTTATTTCTGCAATCGCCTTGGCTGGATTCAGGCCTTTAGGACATGCCTGTGCACAATTCATGATCGTGTGACAACGATACAACTTAAATGAATCCGCTAAAAACTCAAGTCTCTCCTTCTTTTTTGAATCTCTATTATCAACCAACCAACGATAAGCCTGTAGTAAAGCGGCAGGACCAAGATACTTATCACCATTCCACCAAAAACTTGGACAACTTGTTGAACAGCATGCACATAAAATGCAGTCATGTAACCCAGTCAGCTTTTTCCTTTCCTCAGGCGTCTGAAGATGTTCTCTCCCATCATTACTCTTTTCGGAATGCAACCAAGGCTTTATGGAATGATAATGCTGAAAAAACACAGTAAGGTCGGTAACTAAATCCTTTAACACCCTCATATGAGGAAGAGGATAAATTCGAATTTCACCACTGATCTCATCCATTCGTTTTGTGCACGCAAGCGTGTTACGCCCATCAATATTCATAGCACATGAACCACAAACCCCCTCTCTACAAGAGCGTCTGAAGGTTAACGTAGGATCCACTTCATCTTTCACTTTTATAAGAGCATCTAAGACCATAGGGGAGCAGTCCTTCGGGTCTACGTAATATGTATCTCTCCTTGGGTTATCATCACCAGGAGAAAACCTGTATATGACTAATTTTCTTGCATCAGCAGAGGGAGAATGATGAACTCTTCCCTCAACAACACGTGAGTTCTCGGGTAGCCTAAACTGTGCCATGCTATAAAAAGTGATGAATCTGAACGAGATCCTAACATTTTATCAGAAACAGGTAAATAAAGCGCGATTTGAAAAGTAAGGTCATGGTTACGTACAGTTTGCACAACCGTATGGATTAGGATGGGGATGCTGCTGCATTTTTCGCTTTAACATTTTTTGGAAATACAATGCAAAACTCATGAGCTCCCTTTTGCTTTTCATCTTGTTTTTTCTCATTACTATCCTTACCTATTGTAGGGTTGTTGTTTACACTAATAGGTCTTCTTAGAATGCCAGAAAAGAAAAAAGATTACTATGAAACACTCGGCGTTAGTAGAAATGCTTCCACCGAGGAAATAAGGAAGGCTTACAAAAAGCTTGCACTTCAGTACCACCCAGATCGTAATAAAGGTGACAAGGAGGCGGCAGAAAAGTTCAAAGAAATTGGTGAAGCATACAGTATCTTAAGTAATCCGGAGAAAAAGGCATCCTATGATCAATATGGACACTCGGCGTTCAATGGAGGCGGTTTTGGAGGAGCAGGAGGTTTCTCCGCAGACTTCTCTGGTATGGATTTCTCAGATATTTTCAATGATCTCTTCGGAGGAGGAAGAGCACGGAGAACAAAGGCCGACTTCAATGAAGTCATCAAGGAAGATGGCTCAGATTTGCGATATGATGTCTCAATCACTCTAAGGGAAGCGTTTGAAGGTAAGGAAGTAACAATCTCCTACACAAAACTGGCGGAATGTGAGCAGTGTGGCAACACGGGATGTGAAGGAAAAATTAAACCTGTACAGTGCAGCACGTGTAATGGTGCGGGCTCAATCAGGTCACAGCAGGGCTTTTTTACGGTAGAAAGAAGCTGCAACACCTGTAACGGCATTGGGATGATTATTGAAAATCCGTGCAAAAAATGTGGAGGCACAGGACGCATTAGGAAAAATGTGACCACTTGTGCAAAAATACCACGTGGAATAAGTGACAGTGCAAAAGTATTACTTAGAGGTCAAGGAGAAGCAGGCTCTAGAGGAGGCAAACCGGGTGACTTGTATATGATTGTCCATATTAAACAAGACGAATTTTTTACACGTAAAAATAATGATCTTTATTGCGAAGTTCCAATAAGAATGTCTCTTGCAGCATTAGGCGGAGAACTAGAAGTTCCGTCAATAGAAGGTAAAAAGTTCAAGATCAAACTTCCAGAGGGATCCCAAACGGGTGATAAACTTAAACTCAAAGGGAAAGGTATGTATCTTCTTAATTCTGAATACAGGGGTGATATGTATGTTCGACTCACTGTAGAGACACCGGTAAAACTGACGAAAAAACAGAGAGAAATACTGGAAGAATTCGAGAAAGAATCACTCGGATGTAGTCCAAAATCTGAGAAATTCTTTAGCAAGATTCGCTCTATGTTTGGCCTCTAAGAAAATTTGGACCAGTTTAGTGCCCTATTAATCACCCGATGCTACTTATATACACATACTTATGAAAACTTTCCTACGCTACTCCTAAAGCGATTGGATTTATTGGAATGAGACGTCGATCCTCTTTTGGCGATTGATTGTGTGTTTTTTGGTTTAGAAGATCCACTTCCTACGTATGGGTTATCGTTCTTTTTCAAAATAAGGGTTACTGGAATACCATAAATCCGAAAATTTCTAATAAGAGAGTTCCTTATGTAATTTAAATATGATTCGGCAACGAGTTCAGGATGATTTGCACTTAGCACAAAAACAAATTTATGTAGGAGTTTTTTTATATACTTAAGCTTTACTGGCTTCGAGTTCACCATTGGATGCGGATGACGACGTACAACTTCTTGGAGCCACGTATTCAATCGATGTGTCGGAATGTTTCGTTTTGAGTCGTCATATAGCCTCACGCATTCGTCCAGTATAAAGGAAAAGTCACTCTCATGCAGACAGGAAATAAAAAATATCGGTATCTGCGAAGCAATTAATTTTTGCGCTTGCAGACTAATAAACTCCTTGACGCTTTCAAGTTCGGTCGCATTGACTGCATCTTTCTTGTTTCCAACAAGTATTATCGGTTTACCTTGTTCTAGGATCCTATTCATAAGAAGAAAATCCTGTCGCTCCAGCGTGAAATTGGATATATCACACATGAAAAGCACCACATCACTCTCCGCTGAAGTGCGTAGCGCACTTGAATTGCATATTTTTTCTAATCCATCAGTGACTCTTTGTTTTTTTCTCAAACCAGCAGTGTCAACAAGCTCGAAGGTTGTACATTTCCATTGAAACTCATCACTTATTGGATCCCTTGTAGTACCTGCTATTGGTAGCACAAGGACACGATCTTTACCTATAAACTTATTCATTAAACTAGACTTGCCAACATTTGGCTGACCTAAAATAGCAACTCTAATTCTTCTTTGTTGTTCATAATCATTTTTCGGAATATCTAATCGCTCCGGTACAAATGACTCGATATAAGAAATGAGTTCCCTGAGACCTAACGAATGCTCAGCAGATATTGGAAAAATATCTCGAAACCCAAAAAGTGAGCAATCATCTCTATCTTTACGGTCACTTTTATTGCAAACCAGAAGTATTTTACTGTTTCCAGCATTCCTTCTAATCCAACTGGCAAAAAGCATGTCCTCGGAATCGATTTTGTCATCAATCACAAAAAGAACCATATCGCTTTCTTTGATTGCGTACTCAGTCCTTTCAATCGTTTCTGGATGTTGCGGATTGAAGCCGGCAGTATCAAGTAGAAAAAATGATTTTCTGTCGTTTAGTAAAATTCTTCTTATAACCACATCACGAGTGACTCCTTTTCTGTCCATGGTAATTGAACATCTTTCCTTGGCCATCTTATTGAATAACGTTGATTTACCAACATTTGCCTTTCCAACTATGGAAACTTTAAAGGTAGACTGCATGTTAAAGACAACAAGGAAGAATAGTAGATGTCAATTTGTATGGAATACATCTAGATAGCAATATAGCCGAATAAAGCTCAAAGAAGGAGAGGGTGGTAAGACAAGAGGCTCTAACTACACGTAATAAAACCACCGAATAGCATAGTAATGTACCTTCCCTCAGGAATCTCAACTGTTCAATGTGCCATGCTTTGTAAATAAGCCGTAGAACATTTATTAAATCATCTGCTTTGTAGACAGTCATTAAACTCGCAAACAGAAGATAACGTTTTCTCAATCAACCACTTAGGATTACAGAACTTTGAGTGAGTGAGGAAAAACACAAGCAAAAAATAAAAATACACCAAGCACAGAGAGAACTGCATTAATAAAATAGATCCGTTTCATGCAAACATGCTTTTCAAACAAAGACACCGCAACACCAGCTCTCTAAAAATGATCAAGGTAACTACGTTATGAATTATGAATGAATATAAGCAACCATAAATGTTTTAAATATGAAAGTCCGATTATAAAAGGAGCGATCTTCTGGTATTACAGCCTAATTGTGCTGCTACAACCAATTAGCTAGAATTCTATGCAAGCATTACTAGTCAAAATGAGTAACTCTTCTTACCCAGAAATTTCCCAAAATCTTTCTTTTGCCAAAATAGAAGAACAGATTCTGCAATTTTGGGAGAAAAATAGAGTTTTTGCTCATTCCGTCTCATCAAAAACGGATAATGGAGAGTTCGTTTCTTATGATGGACCACCTTTTGCAAATGGATTACCACATTATGGACACCTACTTACCGGTTTCATTAAGGATACCGTAGCCAGATATCAAACGATGCTCGGCAAAAAAGTGGAAAGAAGATTTGGATGGGATTGTCACGGTTTGCCAGCAGAGATGTACACCGAAAAAATACTTAAGATCTCAGGAAAAGAAGCGATAAAAAATTTTGGAATAGATAAATTCAACGCGGAGTGCAAAAAATCAGTTTTACTTTTTTCATCTGAATGGGAATACTACGTCACTAGACAAGGCAGATGGGTTGATTTTCACAACGACTACAAAACTATGGACCTTTCCTTTATGGAATCCGTAATTTGGGCATTTAGGGAATTGTATAAAAAAGGTTTAATTTATGAATCCGTAAAGGTAGTTCCTTATAGCTGGGCATGCCAGACACCGTTATCAAACTTCGAGACACGCCTTGATAATGCCTATAGGGAGAAAAAAAGTAAGTCTGTGACAGTCGCTTTTGAATTAGAAGGGGATTTATTTGGTGATGGCAAAACATCCTACCTGCTGGCATGGACCACAACGCCTTGGACCCTACCTTCAAATATGATGCTTGGTATATCGAAGCATGTTATCTATACCCGCGTTGAAAAGGATGGTAAGTACTATATCTCCTCTAAATCTTCAAACAAGGAAGTAGCTGGAACAATAGTTCCAAATGAACTCCTGGTTGGTAAAAGATATAAGCCACTCTTCGAATTCTTTACGCACGAAAAAGAAAACGGTGCCTTTGTTGTACAGTATGCAGACTTTGTAACAGATGAAGATGGAACTGGAATAGTACATATAGCACCTGGATTCGGTGAGGAAGACTTTGAATTGGCAAAGCAACACGGGATAACAGTTGTTTGTCCCGTCGATGATGGGG
This sequence comes from Neorickettsia findlayensis, assembly GCF_009856525.1. NCBI lineage: Bacteria > Pseudomonadati > Pseudomonadota > Alphaproteobacteria > Rickettsiales > Anaplasmataceae > Neorickettsia > Neorickettsia findlayensis. The sequence continues at coordinate 464,612 of NZ_CP047224.1, forward strand.
GTAGATTTACATCTGAGGTAGCACAATTTGCCGGCAGGCACGTCTTTGAAACAAATGAGGATATCATCCTCATACTCAAAGAAAAAAAACAGCTAATTAAAATTGAAGAGTATATTCACAGTTATCCACACTGCTGGCGTACCGATACACCACTCATATACAAGGTAGTTCCATCATGGTATTTGTGTGTCAGCAAAATAAAGGAGCGGATGCTCGAACTTAATGAAAGTATTAATTGGATCCCTTCACACCTTAAAGAAGGCTTAGTAGGTAAGTGGCTAGAAAATGCAAAGGATTGGGCAATTTCAAGAAATAGATTCTGGGGGACACCCGTACCAATATGGAAATCCACGGATCCCTCTTATCCAAGAGTTGATGTGTATGGAAGCATAACTGAGCTTGAAAAAGACTTCGGTGTAAAAATTACCGATCTACATAGACCTTTCATAGACACGTTAACAAGAAAAAATCCGGATGATCCTACAGGGAAGTCATCTATGGTAAGAGTGGAATCGGTTCTAGACTGCTGGTTTGAATCGGGTTCAATGCCCTTTGCGCAAGTGCACTATCCTTTTGAGAACAAAGAATGGTTTGAAAAAAATTTCCCGTCAGATTTCATCACAGAATATGTTGCGCAGACACGTGGTTGGTTTTATACGCTCATGGTCCTTTCCGTGGCCCTTTTTGAAAGCGTGCCGTTTAAAAATTGCCTTGCCCACGGTGTGATATTAGACAAGGACGGAAAAAAACTCTCTAAAAGACTGAATAATTACAAAGATCCAAAAGAATTATTCGATGAGTATGGAGCTGATGCATTGCGCTTCCTGATGTTATCTTCTTCGGTGATGAATGGCGGTACTCTGCTGATAGACAAAGGTGGCGAAACAATCAAGGATGTTGTTAGACTCATCCTAAAGCCACTCTACAGCGCATACAACTTTTTTGCAACGTATGCAAATTATCACTCAATACGCATCCTACATAGAACGAGCGAGTCTACTAATTTACTCGATAAGTACATCCTCTCAGAGTACATAGTATTCTCGCGAAAAATGAGAAATGCAATGGATGGGTATCATATACAATCTGCTTGCAAAAATGTACTCAGTTTCATTGATACGCTCAATAATTGGTATATTAGACGGTCTAGGGAAAGGTTCGTGGCGAGAGAACAGCAAGCGTTCGAAGTATTATATTTTGTGCTTTCAGAAGTACTTAAGATAATCGCGCCTCTCCTTCCAATGACTGCAGAAAAGATTTGGATGGCGTTACATAATAACAAAACCACATCTATACATCTGGAAAGATATCCAGAGGCTAAAACCTCGCCTGAAGACGAAGAAATCATACAAACAATGCAATTAGCAAGAGAAATATGCAATACAGCGCTTTCAATAAGGAACAAAAACATCGTTAGAATAAGGCAGCCATTAAGACATCTCGAGGTTATAGGTAGAGTCAGCCCAACATTTATGGAAAATACTGAACTGCTATCTATCCTAAAGGATGAGGCAAACGTGAAATGCATCATCTTTAAGGAAAGTGATCCTCAAGTAAGACAGTCACTTAAGCTAAACTTCCACGTTTTAGGCAAAAGATACCCGCAAGAAGTAAAGCGCATGATCGATGAACTCAAAAGTGGAAATTGGAAGAGTCTACTCTCCGGTGAAGTATACCTAGGCAATAGACTTTTGAAAAATGATGAATACGAAACCTCAATTGGATCCGAAGACAATGATACTGGACAGATTGGTTCGTTTTGCTTGGCTGTAAGGTTGAACCTAAAACTAGACGAAGAATTAATATCTGAGGGAAGATTTCGAGACATAGTACGCATGATACAACAAGCTAGAAAATCAGCTGGTCTAACAATAAAAGAGAAAGTGATAATAAAAATATATGCTCCACCAGAATACCTCGTTACAATTAGGCAATTTAAAAGCGCAATAACATCGGCTACATATGCAAGTCAAATAATTGCAGACAGATCAAATGATTTTTCTAATTGTTCATTTGTTGAAGATGTTTCACAGGAAATAAAAATTGGTATAATGAAGGAGAATAGCACGTGCGGGCATAGTGGCAGTTTAGGTGTCTAAGAAAAGCCAGGTGGAAGAAAAAGTATTACTTGATGAGCTTTACGCCTCTGGTGCCATATTAAAGGGGCATTTTCAGCTCTCTTCAGGACTACGAAGTGATACATATGTTCAGTGCGCTCTTCTGCTACAAAATCCACAGCGTACCTTTAGATTCGCATCGGCCTTAGTTCAACTCATTCCCGAAAAAATAAAGAGCGCTATCGAGTTGGTTGTCGCACCGGCGCTTGGTGGATTAATCATTGGATATGAGGTGGCACGCTTATTAGATAAAGATTTTGTGTTTTTTGAGAGGTTCAATGGAGAACTCACTCTAAGACGCGGTTTTCAAGTCAAGAATGAACAAAACATCCTGCTCATAGAAGATGTGGTCACAACGGCCGGTTCTTCTATAGACGTTATACAAAAAGTTCATGACCGTGGTGCAAAAGTGCCCTTCGCAGCTTCGATAATAGACAGATCTGAAGGAGCTGCAAAAAAACGTTTTGAGAAGTATGGTTGCGAGTTTCTTAGTGTCGTGAAGTTAAGTTGTATCACATTTGATGCAACAAATATCCCAAAAGAACTGATTAATGTTCCTTGCATAAAGCCTGGTTCTAATAATCTCAATTAACTTGCAAACAAATATTGAACAACTCTAGTCAAAAATCTTGGTCTGTGTAGGAATCTGTTATTTGTTTTCCATAAACAAAATTATGTGTGCAGATGTGTAAAATAGGCTAGAAATAATATCAGTGTTAGTTTAGAAGATTGATATGTTTCGATAATGCTTATAAATATATGGATCTACAAGAAATACAAAAATTAGAAACCTCGCTCTTTAAGTTGCGCAAATCCCACGGAGAAAAATGGAATTTTAGGTTGTTGAACTGGTCTCAAAAGCGCGGCACTTTAAGTACGGAGTTCACAGATACCGACGATGAACACCTGGTTGTAGCGGTCGAGAGGATTAGTGGTGGCGCTGTTGCTACCGGCAAGATTTTCATAAAAGTTCAAGAAAATATTAACTTGGGCAACAATTATGCTTCCATACTTTTCTATGATGGTCCTACTGTAGCTCTGATAACTGAGGGAAGACCATTTCGTCCTTCTTCTTTTCTCGGTTACCTTGGCACTTTTTTTCAAAGCGTCAATCGCAATGCTTCCCAGGTGAATTATCACGTCTTTAGTGGCACGCTCTGTCTTTGTTTAGCAGGAGCAGTTCGCTCCCCTACAGTTGATGGGAGGTTTTACGTATGGAGCGTCTCAGAAGCTGAAATAAATGTGACAAGGGCACCAGGATCATCGAAATGCGTCTGCACTGTTATAAAAATGAGCTCAACTGAACGTAATGCACATGTGCATTACAGATTCAAGATTCCTGGCGCTTATCTGGGTTTTGATAACAGGGAGACGCAGTATTTCATAGGCGAGCGTGGAATACTACTTTCACATGGTGAGTTTTCAGACTTTGCAGATCAGTTAAAGTGTTTTGCTGCCCCTCCGGGAATGTTAGGTAGCTTATTTACCTATTTGGAGAGGAACTGCACTTTCAAAGAAGTACGGTCATGGGCCTTCAGCGGTAAAGAATCTTCAGCTTTTACTGCTGCACCTAGACCTAGTGGTGAAATTTCTTCACGCGAGTGTAGCTCCAAGAACAATCCATCAACTAGTCAAAAACTAAATAGTAAAGATGAGAAAAAACTGGTATACAACGTACCGACATCTCAGATGAACGCCGCTTCGACGATAACTGAGTATTTCCCTAAAGTACGTAGGTGAAACGCGCAATTTACTCTTTTCTGGTCCCTTATTTTTAGGGACTTATACGCGTTTCTAGGGGGCAATAGGCCCCCTCTCCCCTCTTTTGTTATTTTTTGAGCAATTCGTTGAGATCATGCATAGATTCGTCGTTGGTTGCACCTATTTTCCCCATCTTCAGAGCAAGCAAACGGGCTTTTTCAAAGTTTTTTATGAGCTTGTTCACTTCATAGACCTTGACTCCAGCCCCGCTAGCTATACGTGATTTGCGTGACTGATTAATAGAATCGAGACAGGCCCTTTCCCTTTTCGTCATACTATTTATCATGGCCAGATTTTTCTTCAAGGTCGAATCATCTACAAATTGCTCTGATGGGACCTTATTAATTCCAGGGATAAAACGTAAAAGCTTAGCTATCCCACCAAGCTTATCGATACTCTTCAGCTGTAGGACAAGATCATCATAATCAAACTTACCAGCTTCGATTCTTTTCTTCATAGAATCTATTCTTTCTTCACCAACCTCAGACGAGGCATATTCAAGCAGAGAAGCAATGTCTCCAGAGCCCATTATTCTCCCAGCCATACGTTCCGGGTGAAATTCTTCCAAATCGTTAACCCTTTCTCCAGCACCACAAAACCTAATAGGAAGACCAACAGCTTGCCTTACTGAAAGCACCGAACCAACACGCGCATCGCTGTCTAGTCTACTCACTATTACCCCAGTTGTACCGATCTCTGAGTTAAATGTCTTTGCAACATTAAGTGAATCCTGCCCCATCATTGCATCCAGAACCTGAAATATTTCAGAGGGCTGCAAGCGATTCTTAATCACTCTCAGCTCTTCCATAAGAAGAGAATCAATTTGCGAGCGTCCGGCAGTATCAACTATGAGTACATTATAGTTCTCATTACTATTATTGAATAAATCCAGTGTTTTCTTTACAATCGCATCGATATTCTCACCTTCAACTATAGGAATACTATCAACGTCAATTTGCTTTGCGAGAATTTCAAGTTGTTTCCTCGCTGCAGGCCTATAGATATCTAAAGAAGATAAAAGAATATTTTTCTTAAATTTTTTCCGAATCAGTAGAGCTAACTTTGCTGCGGTTGTTGTCTTCCCAACCCCTTGTAACCCAACAAACATAAATATCTGTTTTCCAAATTTTGGGAACTCAAATTTTTGCGATTCACCCCCCAAAATTTTAATTAATTCTTCTTTTACAACACTTCCAATTATCGCTGGTGTCGAGATCCCTTTCAGACGTGACTTTCCAATAACCGATTCCTTCACATTTGCAATAAACTGTTTAGTTACAGGAAGACTGACATCTGCTTCAAGGAACGTCAGACGCAATTTCCGAACAAAATCGTCAAATTCCTTTTCTGTAATCACCCCTCTGTTCTTTATCCCATCCAGTGCACTACCAATTTTTTTAGAAAGTGAATCAAACATAACAAATCAAACCCCCGCAAAGAGAAACAATACAACAACAATGCTCATTAAAAAAATCACAATACTGAGTGACAAGGAATCTAAACAACCACAGGCAATCGGAATCACTGATCCAAATAAAGCGCACAGTCCTCTAACAGCAAAGTTCCAAAGAAAAAACAAACGCTTTTTCATTTTCGAAATAAGTCGATTAAGTGCCAGTAAACCCGATCGTATTAGTGCATCCAGTACCAAAAGTGACGTACCTATCTTATCTAAGAAAAAAAAATACAAGACAGCAGTACTAAGCACCACTGCTAGCACTACAAAAAACTCAACAAGATTATTAAGCCAAGTAGCGAACGAAAGAAAAAAATAGACACAAATACATGCAGTACAAAGCCTTTCACCTAAGGAAGCTTCGAAAGTTTTGTTATCAATCCTTCTATTATTGGTAGCATAGCAATAATAGAACAATCTCGCTGGTATCATAGAAATGAAAAGGGCTTGCAAAAAGAACACTATGATTTTTGCTCCGTATCCAGAGAACTGCAAAAAAAGAAAATCGGAGTTCAGAAGAGAAATAAAACTCGTGGAAATTAAAATAAAAGATGCAAATGCAAATAAAGGAGCTGGCAAAACAAAGCCAGATTTTGTCACTTTTGTAAATGTATCTACACCCGACTTCAAAAAAACTGAACAAATAAAATACATCACTAGCTGGTAAACAGCAGATATATACACATAATGATATGCGTCACTCATAGAACAGTGCAGTATGATACCTATTAAACCCACCTGCCCTATCTGACTTGCTATAAGTGCACTGAGTAGCTTCCTCTCTATTGCCATTCGATAAAATGCGTATAGCAACATGAAAAAACTTAAGATGAATAAAAATTCACTGTGGCCAATGCCGAGTTTTCCAATTAATGCTAACGGCAGTGTGTATGTGAAGATACTAAAAAATGGAAGAAAGAGTGATCCAGCACTTGCATACGCACCATTCATTACTGGTGCCATGACAAATCCCACAGCATATAGAAAAAGCAAGCTTCCAAATAACTTCCCTCTTAAATCATCAACATGTAAAAAATCAATATTATCTGCCGTAAAAGAAAGCTCGTGAGGTATGAGAGCAGCCATAACAGTAGCTACAGCAAAACTGCATGCTGCATATGCAACGGCTCCTTTTACATTGCTTTTTGAAGCAATCAATGTCGAGTATATCAGTGAAAGAGTCTCAAGGCTCAGTAAAATATAAAATAAGTTATTCTGAAAAAATGTAAAAAGACAAACAATTAAAATCAATATGATACTAACTTTTTCGAAAGTGTTCAGCTTAAAGAAAAAAAATGCACAGATGCAGAAAAAAATAGAAGCTGGAAAAAGAAAAAAGAAACTGCTCACAGTATCAGACACCACAGAAGCATCCCTAGATAGTACCAGGGAAAAAGGATTTACTAAACCGTTTTTCCACAGAGAAAGAACCCTTCAATCCGTTACACGAGTTGCACCTTCGGTTTTGTCTTGATAACTTGTGTGACTATAAGCGTCTTTTCTAAAAATTTCAGCACTCTTCGATACAACAACGGTTCCAGCAAAAATATCATGCCAGGTTCTACTTTTTCTATCAAAAAGGCTCCAGAATATGCCAAGGAAAAAAATAAGCAAAGAAAAAGGCAATATAATTAATCTCTTTATACACGCAGAGACCGAGGGCTTTTCCAAGGTCTCGTCATCAAGAAGCCTTAACCTTAAAATCCATTTGCCTGGCGTACAGCCAAATCTGTGCCAACATATAACAAAGAGTGTTGCTAAAAGTATCAGCTGAAACACTTGTACTACTAGAACACTCTTATAGAACCCTATAGTAAGAGCCTTTTCCGCCTGACTTATAGGAAGACCAAATCTGTATCTCTCAAGAACTTCGACTGGAAACTGCAAATCCACTAAGAAAGAAAGTAAGTACCCACTAACCTTCAATATCAGAACACAAAAAAGAAGATCCGTAATGGTACTGACGGAGCGTTTAAATTGACTAGCGTAAATGACTCCACGGCTATCGGTCTTGTTTTTGTGAGGAAAAGAAAAAAGCCTATGAGGAAAATCAAATATTGATTTTATAACACCAGGAAATAATGAAAAAAGCTTATTCATAAGAGCTTAAGAAGTAGCACAATCACCCTTGACATAGAAAGCCATGATTCCGCTGCACGCACTTTTGAAAGTACACTTTCTGACTATGCAATTTTTCAGAGCAAGATCTTCACCTAGATTTTTCACATAGTCGTAAGAATAATAAAACAGAGATTTATTAACATCAAAGACATAGTCATGGACCTTTTGCTGTTTCGCTGCACGGACCAAAAGTGCCAGAACACCTCCATCTTTCAAGATAGTGATACAACTCGGTATAACATCCGATAAGTCACCAAGATAAGAAAAAGAATCAGCCGCAATCACAAGGTCATACTTATTCTCTTGAGAAAGAAGAAATGACCTTATGTCCTCACATACAACTGAATCAAAAACCGGCTTTCCATCAACTAAACATCGTTTCGCGATTTCTAACATGTTTTCTGAGATATCAACACCTGTCGCTTCTCCTACCACGCCATTCAATTTTAGAAAATGTGTGCAAACACCTGTTCCACAACCAAGATCTAGAATTGAAAGCTCAGCAGAAGTGAGCCTAGCCCCGATAATCGCTCTTAACCCTTCAAAAACAAGCTTATGTCCAATATACCTTCTACCTATAAGGAACCTTTCAACATATTCCTGTGCCAAGTGTTCATATCTTTCTTTGACGATAAAATTCGGGATCCTAGCTATTTTTTGACCATTAAGAAAATTCAAGAAGAACTTCACTTCCTCATATTCTCTTCCTTGCGAGATAATGGCATCAAATATAGCCCTGGCTTTCTTTGTTTCTCCGGAGAGCAAAAAGCATCTAGCTAGATTATATGGAATCAATGGTTTATTCCGGTACAAACCATTAAGCATCTTAAAACGAAACTTGGCATCACTAATATTACCTCTGTAGAAATGATAAAGACCTAAAGAGACATTATTCTTATAAAACTCCCTGAAATTGGAAGAAGAGTGAAAGTTATCTTTGATGACTTCATAGACCTTCTCTTTCTCTCCAAAGAGAGCACAAAACCGTGCGAATAAATCAGAAATCTCCTGGTAGATCCGGGACAGGAAGAGAAGAAACGAATTAAACACCGAACCAAATATTCAAAGAAGCTAAACTAAAAATACAGGAAAAACACTTCTCCACAAGGGCTATTAATGCAAGCAAGACTTAACTATTAGTTTACCAGAGAAATTTCCTACATACATTCTATTCACACATAACTGATTAGATCATCCAATATGTCTCTTACCGGACGTTCGCCTTTGACTAATCCTACAACCTCACCTGCCATCACTGAGCCACGTTCCGTATCACCTTCTATTACAGCCCTGCGCAGACTTCCAGCCCAAAATTTTTCTATGGCAAGCTGCGCTTCTTCCTTAGAAATATGACCAGAATCAAGCTGCCTAATTATTTCTCTTTGAAAAACTTTAAATTCTTCAGTCGCATCGTTCTTGAGCAGACGAACTGGAATAACGGCAAGCCTAGGATCAAGCTGTTCTGAAACAACCGCATCATGAGAAGATGCTGCTACACACTTTGCTTTAAATCTTGGGTGCGCAATGGATTCTTTTGCACAGGCGAAAAGTGTCCCAACCTGACAACCAGCAGCTCCCATCTCTAGGTAACTTTTTACAATAGCTCCAGTACCTATTCCCCCGGCAACAAAAATGGGAATGTCGCGAATCTCCGGCAAAATTTCCTGAGCAAGCACAGATGTACTCACCCTAGTAATATGGCCCCCAGCCTCTCTACCCTCTATTATCAGCGCACTTGCACCGATTCTACACATTTTTTTCGCAATCGAGAGGGAAGGTGCAAATGCAATAACCTTAATCCCATGATTTAAAACAAGGCTTAAAATCTGTTTCGAGGGAATACCGCCCGCTAAGATCACATGTGTAACACCAGAATGAATGCACACATCAATAAGCCCAGGCAACTGAGGATGCATTAAAACGATGTTCACACCGAAAGGATTAGAACCAACAAGTTCCTTTGTAAGAGATATTTCTCGTTCCAGCTGATCTGGAGACATCGCAGAGCAAGCTAGCACACCAAAAGCACCAGCATTGGAAATAGAAGAAACCAAGCGGTGCTCAGAAATCCAACTCATCGCCCCTCCCATAATGGAATAGCTAGTACCAAGAAATTCCTTACCACGGTTCCAGCAGTCTATAAGGGAAAACATAAACCGAATTTCTGTCTCTATGTGCGAAGATTCTCCTATAACACCTTAGGTATTGCAATACCAACAAAACACACTTCACTGACTACTTGAATAGGAGCTGCTGTTTCTGAATCTCGGAAAAAAATATCCTTATGCAGAAGTTTCTATGCTAGAGTGAAGTTTCATAAAGTCAATTAGATTTATAACCGTGTTCAAGAGTGTCTTTTCATCAATCAGAAACTCAATCACAAAGAGTAGAGATTACTTATCCAGTGGAATTGATAATATTTTTACAAAAGAGAAAATAACTGAATCCACAATTGAAGAGTTGGAAGAATTACTTCTTTCCGCTGATATTGGTCCTACTGTGACAGAGAGAATCATTAAAGCAGTCAAAAAAATTAAGGTAAGAGATGGCGAGTCACTTGAACAAGTGAAAAGAATTACACACGAACAAATAAAAAAAGTACTCGACCCCACCTCAAAAAAATTAACTTTCCCACAGATTGGACCACAAGTAATCGTATTTTGTGGAGTGAATGGTAATGGTAAGACGACCACTATAGGAAAATTGGCATATAAATTTATCAAAGAGAATAAAACGGTCATGATTGCTGCATGCGATCTTTTCAGAGCAGCCGCAATAGAACAACTGCGTTTCTGGGCGGAGCGAGCATCTGCAACGTTTTTCTCAAGTGAGACAAGTAAAAATGCCTCTAGTACTGCTTATAAAGCCTTAGAAAAAGCTCTAGAAGATAAAGTTGATGTGCTCATAATAGATACTTCCGGCAGGTTGCACACACAGAATGACCTCATGGAAGAGCTCAAAAAGATATGCAGGGTACTTTCGAAGCTTGTGCCCTCAGCACCTAATGAGGTCATATTAGCTTTGGACGCTAGTACTGGGCAAAATGCTCTCAATCAAGTACAAGTTTTTAAAGATGCCGTCAATCTCACTGGATTGGTTGTGACAAAGCTAGACGGAACGTCAAAAGGAGGAGTGATCGTGGCTATAGCCGAGAAGTATCCTAATCTTGGTATATACTTTATTGGAACAGGAGAAAAAATAACCGATCTGGAAGAATTCTCTCCTTCAGAGTTTGTAGATGCTTTGCTTGAAGTAAAAGCTGCGTCTTGAAAAAATTTGTTACCACAAATCGGGATTTCAAAAAGAATCTATAGATTTTCGTAGCCCACAATCGAATAGTAGGAGTCCCATTTTATCCATCAAAAAAGAAATTTCACCCTATATAGAAACAGGCTAAGTAAGCTTACTAAGTAAAATAAGATATATTTCACGAGAAGCCTTTCTACTGGCATCCGGTTTAAAATACTCTACTTTTTTAAACTCTTTCTTTAGTAAATTAACAAATCTATATTCGTCTTCACTACCTCTAAGAATCTTGATTACTACTGCACCAAACTTCTTCAAACTGCTTTTCGCATACTGAAGAACTAGCTCAGCCAATCTTATGGATGAAATACTATCTGTAGCCCTACTTCCAGAAGCACTTGGCGCAAGATCCGAAACAATAACATCTAACTCAACACCACCAATGTATTCATACAACTCTTTACGCTGCAACTCTATATCCAATTTTACGACCTCAACCCCAGGAATAGATTCCATATCAGCTAAATCAACTGCAATTACACGACCGGTACCATTCAAAGTATTTGCGATTACTTGGCTCCAACCACCAGGTGCACTTCCGAGATCAAGCACAACTGAACCTTCTCGAATGAGATTAAACTTCTTATTTATCTCAAGAAGTTTATACGCCGCTCTCGACCTATATTGCTCAACTTTTGCCTTTTTCACAAAAGGATCATTAACGTGCCTATAAAGCCATCGACTTGAAGAAGCAGTGCGTCTACTTACACGACGAAGTTTGTTTTTCACCTATTTTGCCTTGCACTATCTTAATAATCTCATTACTCGTACGACCTACTCCCATGCGTTTAATAGTATGAACATTCGAATACGTACGCGCAATCTTCTCGTATCCCATACATACATCTAAAAGGCACTCTTCGGACATACTTTCAAAATTATCACGACCTAGTTTTTTACGGCCCGATCCAAAAAGAAGAAGCGTTAAATCAGGTTCAACTAGACAGCCGGAAAGCCTGTGTAAATTTAAAATTGTCTGCAGGTCAATTTTCTCCCCATATCCTTGATATGCTAAAGTCGAATAAATGAACCTGTCGCAAATGACAATCTTACCTTCTTTCAGCGCTGGCAGTATCACTTTATTGCAATGATCAACACGTGCGCTGACTATAAGTAACAACCGCGACATAGTCTCCATAAGATCATGGAGTATCATGGGCCTCAAACTTTCGGCAAAGGGAGTACCACCAGGTTCCCGGGTTACAACACAAGCATAACCATTCTTCGTAAGAAACTTACTTAGAAGTTTCACTTGTGTACTCTTACCAGACCCGTCAATCCCTTCTAATACTATAAACACACCACTAGTATAAATTCACATGAGAAAAACAAATCTTCTTGAGCACATATTTCTAGAAGGTAATACTTTTGCATACCACATCCAAAGTCTTGGTGCAGCTAAGAAACCCTACCTTTCCCAAGAAAACGGAATATAGCTAAGTAACCAAACAAATCCTTCCAAGGAAAAAGCTCAAGTAAAACTTGAACCACTGTTGGAAACACAACTAGACCTTGAGCAACAACCTCTCAGGATTTTCCAAACACTCTTTCACCCGAACAAGGAAGCTAACCGCCTCCCTACCATCAACTATACGATGATCGTAAGAAAGAGCAAGGTACATCATCGGCCTCACAACAATCGCACCATCAATAACAACAGGCCTTTCTTTTATCGCATGCATCCCAAGTATGCCAGATTGCGGAGGATTAATAATCGGCGTTGACATGAGCGAACCATAGATACCACCATTAGAAATCGTAAAAGTACCGCCCTGCATATCATCTGGCTCTATTTTGCCATCTCTGGCTTTTTTTCCGTATTCAAGTATTTGTCTTTCAATTTCTGCGAACGAGAGATTCTGTGCATTTTTTATTACTGGCACGACGAGCCCATTCTTTGTGCCAACAGCAACCCCGATGTTATAATAATCCTTATAAATTATTTCCTTTCCACGAATCTCAGCGTTAATTTCCGGAAAAGCCTCAAGCCCATAAATAACAGCCCGTACAAAAAACGACATAAAACCAAGTTTTAAGCCATGGACCTTCTCAAATAAGTCTTTATGACGCTTTCTTATTTGGATGACATTCTCCATGTCTACTTCATTAAAAGTCGTTAAAATTGCAGCTGTATTTTGCGATTCTTTCAACCTTGACGCGATTCTTTGTCTTAATTTAGACATCGGCACGGTCCTTTCGGGAAATTTAAGACCCATAGAACTACTAGCAACCGCAAGTTGCTCTGATTTCGAACCTTGTTTTTGGACTGGATCACCAGAAAACAGTCGACTTAGTACATCAACTTTCCTTATCCTATTATCTTTTCCCGTACCAACAATATCACTTGGAGATAACAACTTCTCTTCCATCAAAATCCGTGCAGATGGCGCATCCTGTCTGGTATACACCGGCTCAGAAGATTCTATTGATGAAATATTCTTTCCTATTTCTACGCCCAATTCTACTCCACCTGCAATGGCAACAGACGGTGGAACAACACTACCACCATCAATCCCGGATAAAAGTGGGCTACCATCTTTGGGAACAATAACATTTTCATCAATCAACCCGAGCACATCGTCTACTTTTACTGCTTGACCTACCTCAACATTAATTTTGCTTAGGACTCCAGAAACAGGAGCAGATACCTCTACAGCGGCTTTGTCCGTTTCAAGCTCAAAAAGTAACTCGTCCTCTCTTACAGAGTCACCAACATTTTTAGTAATTTTCACAACGGATGCTTCCGCAATCGATTCACCCATTCTTGGGACGAGAACTTCTTTCATGGTTTAGTTAGTACAAATTTAAACGTCTATACCAGCACTCGTGTGCAATTATAAACCCACTCTAACTGAATGGACATAGCTTCTACTATTTTCGTTTTCATTTTCACATTACATAAGTGATGGAAGAAACAAAACCATTACATTTATAATGTTATCTGTTGAACATTATAAATGTAATAAAACCCGCAAAACATTAGCATATGTAATAGTGACGCATTGAGAATTGTAGGCAAGATACTTAAGATCTCAAAAATAGCAAAATGAAGGTCATGAATTGTATAGAACTCATATTAAGCGAAGCACAAAAACGAAACTGCCAAGCAGATTTGTTAGTAACTCAAACCCAAAACACAACCGTAAATGCAAGAAACTTTGAGATAGAAAAATTAGAGGAATCCTCATTTTCGAGCGTTACGTTTAGACTAATAAAAGATAAGAAAACAACTTCTGTAAGATGTGATCCTTCTGCAGACATACGACGATTAATTTTGCAAGCATACGATGCATTGGCACATATTCCAGAAGATGAATATGTTTCACTACCAAAAAACGCAGCAGTGATCGATGATATCTATAGCACCCATACTAACTATAATTTTCCCGATAAATTAAAGGAGTTGGCAATCGAAACTGAGCAAATAGCTCACTCAAATGGGAAGCTAAAAACCACAGAGACCATTGAATTTGGGAAGAAAATCATAAAAAAGATAGTCGCAAATACAAATGGGTTTTTTGGAACTTTCGAAAATCAACTATTCTCTGCCGTAGTAAGCGTAGTTGCAGAAAATGAAGGCAACCTAAATTCAGGTTACTCATATATTACAAGCAACTCACTTCAGGACCTCAGCCCGACGGACTTAGCAGCTGAAGCAGAAAAAAGAGCTATAGAAGGTCTAAGACCACGAAAAGTACCGACATGCAAACGAGAAGTCATATTTGATGCAAGGTGCGCTTCGAGTTTCCTCGACAATTTTAACAGCTTCCTCAGTGGCAAGTCCGTTATCCAATCAGCAACTTTCTTAAAAGGAGATATAGGTAAGGAAATACTTCCACGCAGTATAAGCATATTGAATAACCCAGAAGGTGCAACATGTAAAATCGAGACAGCAGCCTTTGATGATGAGGGAAACTGCACGACTAAGCGTCTTCCATTAATAGAAAGAGGTATATTGAAAAACTGGATACTCGATCAGTACAACGCCAACAAGCTCGGCTTGAAAGCAAACGGTTTTGCGAAACGCACCTTGAGCGGAAGTATCTTTCCTTCAACAACAAACATCTACTTAGAAAGTAGTGATACATATTCTGAAAAGGAGCTTATAAGTAAGATCAAAGAAGGATTATACGTAACAAGTTTATTTAGCTGTGGGGTCAACCCAATAACTGGCGACTATAGCCAAGGAGTTCAAGGGCTATGGATTGAAAATGGTGAACTTTCCTTTCCTGTGAGCGAGATTACCATTGCTGGGCAACTAAAAGATATTTTTAAAGAAATTATCGCGGCTGATAATATAAAGTTTTGTGGTAGAGCAAATTCACCTTCACTGTATCTTGGGTGTATGTCTATCAGTGGAACATGAAATAAAAGCATCTCCTACTTTAAAATAGGCCCTTTAAAAACCTACTTTAAAGTAGGTTTTTAAAACCCCATTTGAAATGGGGTTTTATCTTTACTTTGTAATTGAAACTATTCGATATCACAATGTTTGCAAAGCTCGATCTCCAAAGGATATTTATCTTTACAATTAAAGTATTACTTTAATTGTAAAGATTCACGCAATAATACTCTAATGTATTACTTTAATATACTCAAATAAAGCCCCTTTTCACCTGCATCATCAATACTGCTAATATTCTTTTACTTTTAGAAAAATCTCAGCTATAAAGGAAATAATCTATATACGTATGACAATAAAAAGATGAGCAGTAAAATCGACTTTATTTTCAAATTGCTGAGCTTTACCTTGCTTATTGGAACCTCATATCAAGCAGAAGCCTTCACAAAAGAAATTACGACCTCACAAATAGAAATAGGTGGAACCTTCAAACTAACTGACCAGAATGGCCATCAAGTCAGGAATGATATACTAAAAGGAAAATATACCCTCGTACTTTTTGGCTTTAGTAGATGCCCACATATTTGTCCTGGACAATTAGCTCTACTGGAAAAAACGCTTGATGCGTTCCCAAAACTTCAAGCACTTTTTATTACTCTAGATCCCACAAACGATACAGTGGAAGTGCTAAACAAATTCAGTCAGTCGTTTCATAAGCGAATACTCATGCTTACAGGCACAAGTGATATGATAGAAAAAGTTGTCAATGACTACAAAGTTTATGTGGCAGCAGATGAAGATCCTGAAAAATTTAATCATTCAGCCCTCATCTATCTCATGGGATTAGATGGTCGTTATATCAGTCATATATCACCTCGTAGCGAGGATGAACTACTCGCATTTGTGGGTCACTATACGAAATGATGCACTCTGGTGTAGTTTGAGTTGTTACATAGGCAGTTGAGCTTCTATGTGTGACACAGTTATCCATTTCATCTTTTTAACGACTGGGTTTGTGAGTTGGTCGACAAAATTAATGTATGAGCTACTGAATTGACTATAAATAAGCTTTGATTTAGAATCTCGAGCTGTGTGCGGAGTGTAGCACAGCCTGGTTAGTGTGCTTGGTTTGGGACCAAGAGGTCGGGGGTTCGAATCCCTCCACTCCGACACTTTTCTGTATTATCGAGAAGCATTGAGTAATCTTTCCGCTGAACTTCCTAACAATATTGAAGCAGAACAGCTGATACTCGGCGCTCTACTCACTAACAATGATGCTTGCGATGAAATAGAAGAGGTCATTTCGTCATCTTCTTTTTACGCCCCAGTGCATAGAAAGATCTTTGAAATTGTGCTTCACCTTAGATCAAAAGAACTTGTCGCCAATCCTGTAACCCTAAAGAATTATCTTGAATCAAGTAATGAATTGAGCGCCATTGGTGGTCAAGAATATCTGCTCAATATCATTGAAAAAGCCAGTATTGTAGTGGACGTATCAAGTTTGGCACGTGTGATACAAGAGCTTTATATAAGAAGACAATTAATCATTTTGGCACAAAAAATAATTTCTAGTGCCACAGGTGAACAGAGCAGTACAACTACAAATGAGCAGATAGAAGAAGCTGAACGTTCTTTGTTTCAACTTGCAAGCTCAGGTGAACTTGATCCATCCTGCTTACATATTTCTAAACCGATTGAAATCGCAGTTGAACGAGCAAAAATTACTTTTAAGGCAAAGGCTCCGTTTCAGAATACTTCCACTGGTTTCAGAGACATAGATAACCTTTTAGGCGGACTGCAAAATTCAGACCTCTTAATAATCGCAGGACGTCCATCTATGGGTAAGACATCTTTAGCCATAAGTATGGCTCTAAGGGTAACTAGAGAGCTACAGAAGAAAGGAATGTCCGCGTGCTTTTTCTCTTTAGAAATGTCAGCTGATCAAATTGCTTCTCGAATGCTATCTGTGCATTCCGGAGTCGATGCATTCAGTATTAGAACAGGTAAAAAGTTTTCTGAAGAATCACTGAAGAAAGTTATTGAAAGTAGTAAAGAGTTATCGGAATTACCCCTTTTTATAGATGATACTGCTTCTGTATCAATTTCAGCACTGCGCACAAAATTACGCAGACTACATAGAAAGGCAAAACTTGGAGCTGTCTTCGTAGATTATTTGCAACTTTTGAGAGGCTCCAAGGGTACGGAGTTCAATAGGGTACAAGAAGTCTCCGAAATCACTAAGGGGCTAAAATTAATCGCTAAGGAACTCAATGTGCCGATTATTGCCCTATCGCAGCTCTCTCGCCTGGTTGAACAGAGAGAAGACAAGCGTCCGCAACTTTCTGACTTGAGAGAGTCGGGCTCAATAGAACAAGACGCAGACGTTGTAATGTTTGTTTTTCGCGAAGCCTACTATATGATGCGCAAACAACCTCCAAGTGATGATGAAAATTATGAGAATTGGCAATTCAAGATGGATGAAGTAAGAAACAAAGCCGAGATAATAATAGCAAAACAAAGGAACGGTCCAGTTGGGACCGCCCTACTTTTCTTCGATCAGTCAACTACAGTCTTTGATGATCTAGCGCTTTTTTCGGATAATTGACAGACACTGTTGATACACCTTTTCGTGTTACCCCATAAACTACTCCTTGAAGAGTTCACTTCTTAAAACCATAAGGCGTAAAGCCAAAAGAAACACGTGTGGAGACAACAACGAAGTTTTAGGCAAACTCATTTCTTGTTGTTTCTATTAGTCTTACTAATCTTGCCTTTAGCAACTGATCCGCGTCATGTCGACTTTTCACAGAGCTTACCCTTGCATACTTGTTTGCCGGGAAAGTCACAAGGCTTACCTCCATGAGTTTCACAGCCGTTATAATTCTTGCTCCCGTATGCTTATCCATCTTATATTTTTGTGGTACGTATCCAATTGACAGCCCGTTTAGGACTCCTGCCTTGAGCAACTTGTATGCTTCATACCCCTGATTTACCTCCATAATTATGTGACCTTTTAAATAAAGTCCTTTCTCAGTTTCCTGCATTTCAAGAACTTTCCCAATAGGTTGATCTTGCCTGTGCTGCCACAAAAGTGGTACACACTTCGTCAAGTCAAAAGCACCTCCACTGATAATATCTCCTTGTTCATCAACTACATCAAAGACACTAGCGTAACCATAAAAAACACCTTCTTCGTTGAGGTTCTTTGTATCAATGTCGAAAATAACTTTTTTTTCAATCACAATTGCGCGTGTATAAGAAAAGCATCATTTTAATTGAAGAACTTTCTCAAGGTAAGCAAATCACGTGAATCGTATTCCTGTAGATCGCGATTAGCATCGTCATTATGCATAACCGCTTTCATAGAAGCGCACCCTTACAACGGACGTTTTCACTCTACTTTTGCGCGATATTGTTATTGCTCTACGCATGCCGTAAAGAATACTTACCCGTTAATGGGACCTTTTCAGGGCTAACTACCATAAAAGGTGTTTTAAGTGAAGATCTCCAAATATACGAATACGACATATGTATGTGTCACATTGTCGTGAGATTTTCGGCAAAATGAACTGGCAGCTCTGCGGTTACTTTTATAACTTTTCCAAAAATCTCAAACTCTATCTCGCATGCATGGAGACATAGTTTCTTATTCACAGAGCACCCTAAGAATGCTTCTCTTCTTCCATATTTTCCATCATTTAATACCGGATGCCCAATACTTGCCATTTGGCTTCTAATCTGGTGTTTTCTTCCAGTTAAAGGAAAGAGTTCCACTAGTGACGCATTTTTGAATTTCTTGATCACGTGAAACTGTGTAATAGCATGTTCACCTTTGCTAATATTGTTGCACTGCATCACTTCTTCACCCTTAAAAAGGACTTTGTTTATGTAGCAATCAACTTCACCTTTTTTTTCTTTCAACTCCCCGATCACTATAGCAAGGTACCTTTTTTTGACGAGCCTATTCGAGAACAATCGCCATAACTCTCTAGCTGCATCCACGGTCTTTGCGAACATAAGTACACCAGTAGTATATTTATCAAGCCTATGAACAACACGATATTCAGGATTGAGAGATTTCATTGCATTATCTATGCTTACTGTAATCCCGCGACCTGACTGAACAGGAAATCCAAATGGCTTATCTATGGCTAATACATTTTCGTCCTCGTATAACACACGTGACGCAATAAACTCGACAAACTTACCGTCAACTACATTTGGGTTATAACTCGGTATTTCTCTGGGTGAAGATAAAATTTGCAGAAAATTAGCACTAAGAGTCAGTGAATCGCCTTTTAAAACAGCAGTAGAAGCTTTAACCACAGTATCATTAAGCTTGACTGCTTTCTTTCTCAATGCTTTTTGAAGCGCAGACTGAGGAAACGAACCAAATACACTTCTTAGATATTTATCTAATCGTCGACAGTCATTTTCGACAATAAAACTTTTCACTAGACTGAATTACCACCCAAAGGACTATGATGCTACTCAAAAAGTAGACACGCTAAAGACAAAAACACAGACACGGGTTCCACAGCTTGCACGCATACTTTACAAGTTAATGCACAAGGGACACAAAACTATACGCAGTCGAGAAACTTTATGGCATCAATGGCAGCCATACAACCGGTGCCAGCTGCGGTAACAGCTTGTCTGTAGATGGGGTCCTGAACATCGCCGCATGCAAAAATGCCGGACACACTAGTCGAAGTACCTGAACCGGACGTCTTTATGTACCCAGCAAAATCCATCTCTAGAATACCACTGAACAGTGCGGTGTTTGGTGCATGACCAATGGCAACAAATACTCCAGAAATAGGTATCTCCTTAAAAGTACTATCTATCAATGAGCGGACGCGCACACCCGTTACCTCAGGTGGCGAATCGCATCCAAGGACCTCATCAAGAACAGAATTCCAAATTAACTCTACCTTCGCATTTGCAAAAAGGCGCTCCTGGAGAACAGCATCTGCTCTAAGACGGTCCCTACGGTGAAGTAGGTAAACCTTTTTAGCATGCCTTGTAAGATAGAGTGCCTCTTCTACAGCGGTATTTCCACCACCAACAACAAGTACGTCCTGATCGCGAAAAAAAAAGCCATCACACGTCGCACAGCCAGAAACACCATAACCCTGGTATTTCTTTTCGCTTTCAAGACCCAGCCACTTAGCCTGCGCACCAGTCGCGACTATAATACTTCTAGCACGATATTGATTTCCGCTCTCCCCACGAAGAATAAATGGAGAACTGTATGGAGCCTCAATTTGCGAGATGTGGTCATTAACAAAACTGCACCCAACATTCGCAGCTTGCTGCTGCATTTGCTCCATGAGCCAAGGCCCTTGTACGGGTAAAGCAAAACCCGGATAATTTTCGACCTCGGTTGTGGCGCTAAGTTGCCCACCCGATTGGTTTCCGCTGACGACAATAACACTAACGGATGCACGTGCCGCATATATTCCAGCCGTACACCCAGCTGGACCAGACCCGATTATTAATACATCGCTTTCAAGAACATCACGCATCTCTACTCAAAGCTCATCCCTATTGGAAGCCAGATAATCAGAAACACTCTCATGCGTCGCTTTTATCGCTTCCTTGCCCTTGCTCCAACCCGCCGGACAGACCTCACCATTTTCGTCACTATACTTGAGCGCATCCAAAGTACGAAGAACCTCATCTACGTTCCGCCCTACGTTCAGATCATTAACATGAGCAACTCTGATAATAAAATTTGGATCTATAATAAACGTACCACGAAGAGCAACTGCATCGTCTAGCAAAACCTGGTAGTCACGTGAAATAGACTTAGTTATGTCTGAAACCAGAGTGTAACCAATACTCCCTATTCCCCCGTCTTTTACAGGCAGGCTGCGCCATGCAAAGTGCGAAAAATGAGAATCAACACTAACACCTATGACAACCGCGTTTCTCTCGATAAACGCAGGAATCCTATTACTGAAGGCAATAATCTCCGTTGGACAGACAAAAGTGAAATCCAATGGATAAAAGAATAGCACCCCATACTGACCAGACAATTCACGCTGAAGATTGAAATCATCACAAAAGGAACCATTCTTGAGTACAGCTTTTGCTGTGAAATCAAATGCTTTCTTACCAACTAAAGTAGACATATCAATAAGACCACCTATAAGAAGTGGATTGTATACCATTTACCATGAGGCTTAAAGTATCCTAAAAGTTTTTTGTTTCACACACCAGTAATGCGAACCCAAACCATCCCACACTCGAACTTTCGCTCAAAATAGGAATATCACTCAGAATAATCGTGATATCACCTTTCGAAGATCTCGCACCGACTAAAAAAGAATGCAATTTCAGCTTCAGCATTCTCCTCACTGTCCGAGCCATGAACGCAGTTTGCATCTATACTCTCAGCAAAGTCACCACGAATCGTTCCCTTAGCAGCCTTCTTTGGATCTGTCTCGCCCATAAGCTCTCTATAGCGATTAACTGCATCATCTCCAGATAATACTTGAACCACAACAGGAGCAGATGTCATAAAGTTAACCAGGTCGTCGAAAAAAGGCCTAGCCCTATGGATCACATAAAAAGCTTCGGCCTGCGCACGCGTCAGATGAAGTTGCTTCATCGCAATGATCTGTAGACCCGCAGCCTCAATACGGGCATTAACCTCACCTATTATATTCCTGGAAATAACGTCTGGCTTGAGAATGGACAAAGTTTTTTTCATAACTAGTGCTAAAACGCTCTTTTTGACAACCAAAGGGATCGGACCTGATGAATCAACAAACCCACAACACTTTTGTACACTACTATACTTTACTCGCGATACTCTACTAAACCATCAACCGCGCATCGAAGAATTAGATGAATTTGTATAAAAACACCCGCTGGAACACGCAAAATATATGAGCATACCAGCGTATCTTGCAACAAAACTGCCCTCAATGCAACAGTAGTGTAATTTAACATATCAAATGCTACACATATTTATCAAATGCTACACATATCTTGTGTACAGAGATAAAGAAATGGTTCATCACCTTTTTCGTAAAAAGTCCACCTGTTAAAAGGGCAAAAAAAATTGAACAATTTCCTACTCACGTTATCTTCTTTCTTTTGAAAGAAGATTTTCGTCCACTCAGAATGAATTATGAGAAAATATTTTTCAATTCCAGGTATCGTAATTTTCCTATCGAAGGCCTTGCACTTGATTAGGGATATGCTAATCGCGGTAGTCTTGGGAACTTCACTTTTTGCAGATGCTTTCTTTGGAATATCAAAAATCCTAAGTCTAACAACCTCTCTATTTGCAAATGGTGTTTTCTCTGCAGTTTTTTCTCCGATCTTTTCGCAGCTCTTGAAAGAGGATCGTAATTCAGCATTGCAATTTTCACATGAAATTCAACTGATACTTGCTTTCATGGGAGCTGTTCTATTTATAGCTGTAGAGATATTTACAGAGAAAGTTTTGTTTTGTCTGATGCCAGGAATGCTTTCTTCTTCCGTAAGAGATTCCTTTATTACAACTGCGAAAATTGCCTTTCCACTGATTCTTTTTATCCCGCTTACATCACTTTACTACTCAATGCTATGTGCACGAAGAAATTTTACCTTCGTAACCCCACACACGCTTATAACGAATACCATCTTAATTTCAGTAATCCTTTTTACAGGGAACAATAATGTCCTTCTCTTACCTAATATGGGCTGTGCTATCGCGTTATCTGGGATGATACAGATGCTTATCTTTTTATATCAACTTGAAAAAAGTGATCTCATCCCCGTTCTTAAACAATTTTCACTCAGTAAGAATGTAAGGAACTTTTTCAAATGCTTTATCCCCTCAGCACTTGCATCAGAAGCACATCAAATAAATGCTTTAGTTAGCATTTTTTTTGCCAGCAAGATTCCACAAGCAATCTCCTCGCTATGTTACGCAGAGGGAATAATTCAGCTGTTTTTCATTCTCACCAATACATCACTTCAGAAAATAACTCACTCTTCAATTGTACGTACACAAAATATCAAGGAACTACTAGAAATACAGAATAAAACCTTTAAAACGAGGATTACCACATGCATCCTCGTGACAATCATATTAGTTTTCATGGCAGAGCATATCACTACATCATTGTTTTTACTTAGAGGAAAATTTGACATTCAATCTGCAAAATACACGACGCATCTGTTACAGATACTTGCTTGTGCCATTCCGGCACATCTTTTGAATAAAATCTTCTTAGAACCGTTTCTTGCTCTTAATAAACTAAGAGCTCCAATGAGCTTTATAATTGCTTCAGTGGTCTTAAACACCATTATGAACATACTCCTAGTACCATACTATTCGTATATCGGAATAGGAATAGCCTTGTGTACCTCAACATGGCTAAATACGCTTTTAATCGTCGTTTACTTAAAGAAAAAGCAAATATTCATCCTGAGAGAGAAAATTCCATATTTACTGACTACGATTTTTCTTCCGGCTTCCATAACAATTTTCTTCATACAGATTTGCGAAGCATTCATAGAGAGCCATCCGGGCATATCAACAATCTATCCGCTAAGGCTGGCTTCTTTAGCAATCGTCTGTACATCAAGCATATTCATCTACTATTTTTCGCTTTCGCGGCTTAAAAAAATTGCATGCAAAGGAAAGTGATTATTGAACACAATCATTTCGCAAACGTCTATTACCATAGAACGCTTTGAAAGTACGGACTGAAAAGCAACAGAATAACTTCAAATAAAGCGAACAGCATTATAATGGAACAACAAAACTGTCAATCGTTCAAAAACGTGCTACATAACCTTTTCTATTTTTGGTAATTTCGCCACATAATTTTATTTGCTCTTCACACAAAACCTACCTTACAGTAGGCAATTCACAAAATTTCCATATGCTTAAACAAATAGATAAGTTACAAGCGAGAAATGAGCGAATCGTGTTTTTTATGGGTTGCTGTGCTGGCACACTTGTTCGCATTTTTGCTATATTCCACAGCAGGACGCCACAAGCCCGTTTTTTATTATACAATTAGCACCCTCACCGCGATACTAAGTTTTATTGCTGCAGCAGTGCTAGCAATAAAAGGTAAGCCACTTATTATTGAAGTATTTCAAATCACACGTCACGTAGGAATCGCCTTCGGGTTGGACAAAATTACACTGATGTTTGCCCTGTTATGCTCGCTACTCAGCATACCAGCGACAATATACGCAATCAGTTATATGTATGCAATCAAAGGGAAAAGAAAGGCTAGATTTTTCGCGCGGATTCACCTTTCACTTGCCATTACTATGCTTTTAGCATTCTCAGGAAACTTGCTGACAATGTTTATTTTCTATGAGCTACTTACCCTCGCGACCTACACACTTGTAAATCATGACAACACAGAAAATAGCTTCAGAGCTGCACGAATCTACCTAGCTTATTTAGTTCTTCCATCAGTCGGATTACTACTACCTGCAATTCTTATCACATACAAAATTACCGGCAGCTTCACCTTTGATGAAAGCTTACATATCAGCATTGTTGGACTCCCGAGGTTAGCATTATTCTTGATGTTCGCATACGGAACAGCAAAAACTGCCATCTTTCCTTTACATGGTTGGTTACCAAAAGCAATGATTGCACCAACTCCTGTAAGTGCGCTGTTACACGCCGTTGCAGTTGTCAAAGCTGGAATATTTTGCATGCTGAAGGTGGCGAAATACGTTTTTACAATATCCGACCCGGCAAATGTGATTCTCATGACACCAATAACTTGTATTTATGCCTTTACAATTATCTTCGCATCTGTCGTTGCACTGAAAAAACACTCCCTGAAGGAGATCTTAGCTTATTCGACTGTTAGTCAACTCTCGTATATTGGAATTACTTTAAGTATATTCACTGAAAACGCATTCAATTATGCAATTTTATATATGGTTCTACATGCCTTTGCAAAAATAACCCTTTTTTTTACTGCAGGAGCTATGTACGCAAGAACCGGGAAGACAAGCTCAAAACAACTTCATGGAATAGGAAGAGAGATGCCTGTGGCGATGTCCTCCTTTTCAATAGGAGCATTGACAATGATAGGACTCCCACCTACTGCAACCCTTTTATGCAAGGCCGACATTTTATCAGAGGCGTTGGCACAATGTAACTACATACTCATTGTCACCTTAGTTATCAGCACTGCACTTAATTGCGGATACTTTCTACCGATTATCTTCAATGCATTTTTCTGTGAACCTATAGTGGCCCCTGCTACGGGGAATACTATGACTAGACAGAAATTGGATCCGCTTGCCCTGTCATATTTTTTTACTGGAAGTATCTGTGTCGTTCTTTTTATATACAAATTTTTTTAAAAACAACAGTGCTTATGCAACAGCAAAATAAACATCAAGACCTTCTACCGAGTAGCTGTAAATATTCATTTAACCAGGTAGTTATATGATTTCGGTTACTTAAACAACAAGATGCTTTTTTACAGGGTACTTTTATTTTCGTATCTGATCGATTCACTGCTTACATTAATCCCAAAACTGATACTAACAGTAGCATACCTTTTTTTCTCAAGTGTGATACTTATTGCATTTCTCACAGCTAGTATTTCCACTACTAAATATGCAATTCTGAATCCAGGTGAGAGCCTTCACTATCTACTTGGGTACCTGAAATGGATTTGGCTCAATAATAGACATATCAGCCTTGAGCACTTTTTTTATACACTTGTTTCATTTACTACACCTTATTTGAGTTGGAAATGCGTAAAAAAAATAGCCAACACAACAATAAGAAAGCTCAGAAAAAGTGGAAAACAATACCTGAAAAGTCTAAAACCACAAATATTAAAAAAGCTATTATATAAGTGTGCGCAATATCGTATGAAGCAAGATACACCCACATGGAAAAAGAGCGTAAACCATGAGAAAGATCGTAGTAGAACACTCAGTGAAACACGCTCTTATCTTTCGTACACTCATGATGATGCACCATCAACGCGTCCGTCACACAAAAACAGACATGTACATCAGCAAACAGATCTGCAAGGAATAAGTAACAATACTGCTCCAAGAAATACAAACCCACTGAATACAAGTAAAGAAAAACAGGGTCACGAATCAGATACAGAACGCTCATAAGAAAGAGCGTCTAAAAGCCTATTAGAAAGGCTCCTAAGATACAGATTCACATCAACAGATGCTCCTATGTTACCTAAAGACATCTCTGCATTATCCACTTTGCCATCTAAAAATTGTATAACCGCATCCAAAAACTGTGAGGTAGAGGTATAGATAAGATGATTCTCGACATGCCGATTGAGCAATTCGAGGTTCAACTTAGAAAATTCACGAATGTACACATAAGGTGAATTGAGGTAAACAAAGTTGTACAACTCTTTCCTCTTCGAATCATCTAAATACTCAGGTGGAAGCTTAGCAAGGTGGATAGCAGCAATACTTGCATAGGGCTGATGCTTTGCAGCCACGATACTCTGTAGTTTTCCTTTCAAATCATGCAGATTTTCTGTGCTGAGAGCATTGTAAAGCAGTATACTTTCCCTCAGCGCTGGAGCTTTGTCAAAATGTTTATATAGAGCAAAACTACTCAGGCCAATAGCACACACAAAAAGCACTAGCGACACCAAATAAAAACTTTTGCTTCTCTCAAAAATCATGCCGTACCAATCGATCATCTATCCACCTCACCAAAAACAATATCCAATGACCCAAGAATAGCAGGTACATCAGCAAGAAGATGTTTCCGAGAAAGAGTATCAAGAGCTTGTAAATGAACAAACCCAGGTGCACGGATCCTACAACGATAAGGCCTATTCGTGCCATCAGAAACAATGTAAACTCCAAACTCCCCCTTCGGAGACTCTACTGCAAAATAGGCCTCTCCCTCTGGAACATGATAGCCCTCCGAATAAAGCTTGAAGTGATGAATAAGAGCCTCCATAGAAGTTTTCATCTCAGCACGACTCGGTGGGGCAATTTTCCTATCATCCACGACAACTGGCCCTTCTGGAAGCCTCTCTATACACTGCTTGATGATTTTAACTGACTCATACATCTCAGCCATTCTCACCAAATATCTATCGTACGAATCACCGCAATTTCCTACCGGGATCGCAAAATCCAATGACTCATACACTTCGTATGGCTGACTTCTGCGTAGATCCCAAGGTATACCAGAAGCACGCAAAACCGGTCCAGAGAAACCAAGCGCAACTGCTTCCTTTTTACTTACTTTACCTATGTCAACCAAGCGTTGCTTAAAAATCGGATTATCTGTAAGAACATCCGCCACATCATCAAGCTTATGTGGGAAACTTTCTAAAAAGGAGATTATCTCCTCATCGAGACCATCCGGTATATCTGCAGCAAGCCCACCAGGACGTATATACGCAGCATGGAACCTCGCCCCAGAAGCCTTTTCATAGAAAGAAAGCATCTTTTCACGCTCCTCGAACATCCAAAACAAGGGGTTCATAGCACCTACATCGAGTGCGTGAGTAGTGACATTCAACAGGTGATTCAAAATACGGGTTATCTCAACAAAGATTACCCTTAGATACTGTGCTCTAGGGGGTACAGTAATGCCGAGCAGTTTTTCCACGCAAAGCGAATAGGCATGCTCCTGCGCCATCGGTGAAACGTAATCCAGCCTATCAAAATAGGGTAAAGCCTGAAGATATGTTTTATGCTCTATCAGCTTCTCAGTTCCCCTGTGCAAAAAACCAATGTGCGGATCAAGGCGTTCAACTGTTTCTCCATCAAGCTGCATAATCAGACGAAGCACCCCATGCGCAGCCGGGTGCTGAGGCCCAAAGTTAAGCTCCTTTATTACGGTCATACCTAATACAAATATGAAAAAGAAAGGGCACTGTGTAACCCGGATACCAACTGTAGCTCGAAACCAGCAGAATCAGACGCTCCTCGGGCCGGGCTCGAACCAGCGACCCTGTGGTTAACAGCCACATGCTCTACCAACTGAGCTACCGAGGAAACTCCCAGGATTCTACTATAAAAGCCACGTTGAAACAAGAGGAAATGCAAAACGCATTTCAGGACTTTGCTCCACATCCATAAGTGTGAGAACACGTTTCTGATCAAATATTTAATAATCTAAATCCCATGAAACACACTTTATTCAACTGATTTTTGTAAAGCTAAACAGCTCTCTCTGAACGCCGCATCTCAATAACATTAACAAATTTAAAATGCACCCCTCATCTCACAAGCAAGTATTACAGCAAACAACTTACCTACCTGATAAAATCAGTACCGAAACTGCTTCTCAAGACTTCTGGAACTTCAATAGAACCATCATACATCTGATAATTCTCCAAAATTGCAACGATAGTTCTACCAATAGCAAGAGAGCTCGCGTTCAGTGTGTGCAGAAAGCCCTTTTTCTTCTTGAATTTATACTTAATTGCTAATCTTCTAGATTGAAAATCTCCACAGTTGGAACAACTAGAAATCTCTCTGTAACAGCGCTGAGATGGAATCCAAACTTCTATGTCATATGTTTTTTTTGAACAGAAGCCGATATCACCCGAACATAAATTGACAACTCGGTATGGCAATTTCAGCTTCTGTAATAGACCCTCAGCTATACATAACATTCGCTCGAGTTCCTCATCCGATTTATCTGGTTCTGTTATCGACAAAAGTTCTACCTTGCCAAACTGATGTTGCCTTATTATACCTTTAGTATCCTTGCCACTGCTCCCTGCCTCAGAACGGAAACATTCACTGTAGGAAGTCATCCTAAGTGGTAGTTCAGCCTCCCCAAAAAAATGATCAGACACAAAGTTTAGCAGAGTAACTTCACTTGTTGGAACCAATCGCATCCCGCCATCTACCCTAAATGACTCTTGGGAAAACTTTGGTAACTGTCCAGCTTTATACATAGCATCTTCTTTTACTAGGTACGGTAGAAAATATTCACGGTGACCATGCTCTATATTGTGCTCAAGCATGAAATCTTTGAGCACTCTAAACAGTCTCGCCCCTTTACCAATGAATCCAGAAAACCTTGCCCCTGAAACCTTCGCAACGTTTGAAAAATCCAATATACCCAGAGCAACACCAAGTTCATCATGGGCTTTGGGTTCAAACCCAAGATCCCTAACCACACCCCATGACTTTACTACAACATTAGAGCTCTCATCTTCACCTATTGGGACGTCTTCAGCCAAAATGTTAGGTAAATCTAACATGATCAATTCAAGCTGCTCACAAATTTTTTGGAGATCCTCCTTAACCCTCAGAATTTCCTTATCTATCACTTTGGCTTTTTCACAGAGCTCATTTTTGTCCTGCTGAATAAGCTGAAAAGATCTCGTCAATTCGTTTTTGCTCGCTTGGAGATTATTAAGTGAAGTTAGACAACTTTTTCGTTCTTCATACAGCGTAACTATAGGTGAAGGATCAAACCTTAAGCCACGCCTCTTCATTGTTTCAGTAAACCCTTTCGGATTAGAGATTATATATTCGAGATCATTCATTATTCGTTTGTCTGTGCAACTCAATGAGAATATACAGCTTAACGTAGTCACTTTGTACTCTTCGGACACGATGTACAGTAACACAGCACTTCTTCTAACAACTTAGCACTCAGAAAACCGCAACAAACCACTAGGGAAGTGCAAATAAGACACTCAAGTGGCTGATTCCATGGGAAACAACTTTTCTCAATAATTCTGTTATTTAGTCCGGTAAACTATCCGCTAGACGCTAGGAAAGTATTTCCATTAAAATATATCTTTCGGCGTCCTGAGGTTGGTTAAAAACCTTAATTCCACTAAACTTATTCCTAAACCAGGTTAACTGCCTTTTAGCATAATTACGAATGCTCTGCTGGCTCATTGCAACCATGTGCTCGAAAGTGATCTCACTCCTTAAATAGGAAGCTATCTCTCTAAACCCGCATATGGTTGTTACCGCACGATTTTTGTGAACCGCCTCATTTTCAATAACTGAAGCTACCTCATCTATCGCGCCTGAATTCACTGCTTCGAGAAATCTCTTATTGATTTTAGAGTAAAGAGAGTCTCTATCTGACGGAACAACGGATATAACGTCAATGCAATCATACGGGATCTTGTATACGGAAGACTCTCGATACAACTCCTGAATCGTCTTACCAGTGTATAGAAAGTATGCAACATCCCTCACCATCTTATATGAATCGCATGAAAACTCCGACAAATCCCTACCTGCTTTACTGACAAAACGCTCAAGAAAACCAGAGGGACCAAGGGAATTAAGCTCTACAGAAAGATCCTGTAAAAGAGAATCAGGTAATGAAGGAAGAAGACTAATTCCATGCATCAAGGAATACACATACATTGGTGTCCCGCCAACAATCAAAGGTACACCTTTCTGCGCCCAGATACTTTGGAGACAAGAAGCACAATCACGCATCCAAGAAGCGACTGATGGAACAAAATCATCAAAAACTGACAAGTACCCGTAAAGCATACCGCAAGAAGCTTGGCTTGTTAAAATGGGCAACTCCCTATAAACCTGTTTTGAATCAGCATTAACAACCACAAGCCTATCAGACACCTTACTGATAGCACACGCAACAGAAGTCTTCCCAGAAGAAGTGGGACCTGTAAGAACGAGAACCCTCCGACTTGTATTGTGCATAGGCAAAGTATTCCTACTGCACCAGCTCCTCTTCCTTCTGCTGAATCTCTTCTTCAGAGTCGCACCCTTCCTGATGAGAATCTCCTTTATTCTTTCTAACACCACGCATCACACCAGTAGGAATCTTCTCAAAGGCCTGAGTCCTGCGATTCCAAAAATACTTTCTCATGATCAACTTAGATTCAAACAAAATAACCTGATCATTACTATCAATCAACATATCTTGATCACCAAGAACAACAGCATTGTAGTACATCTCCTGCAATTTGTTCCTGAAAGCCTGTCTTATCGAATAATCCTCTTCGAATCCTACTTCTTCATTCATACTATTCCTACGATCAAATACAAAAATATAAAGGGCACACTCTATTATAATAAAAGCATATTATCTCATGAATGTAAACATCTATTTAATTAGATCAATTTAATAATTAAGAAAACAACTCTTATCAGAAATATCAAGAGCACCCAAAAGATACCAACAAACCAAAACTCACTCCTATAAAACGCAGAAAGATGCGGGAAAGAGTAGAGGTCCGTACAAATCTTCGGTAATACCTTAAATAACATAAGTTAATATTGAATAAACTAGAAATTCTCTTTATTCTAATAGAGAATGCTTTACTATAGCAACCAACGCATCTTAAAAAAGCCGCTAGACCTACACGAAAAATAACTTATCTTTTTTTAACAGCTGGTCAACTATTTTAGTTAAACAACTTAAATGCGTCATGTATAATTCATAAAGAATACCCCATCGTCCACATTGATGCTGACAACAATCCACTACTATCTTGGAACAACATTACTTTTTCTCGGTTTCCTATCAAGTCTAATGAGAAAACCTGGGATATTATTCCTCTTGAATTCACTTACTTTCATCACTCTTTTTCATGCATATTTATCAGATAATTTCCTCCTTCAGAGCGTATACTCAAGCTCCCATACAAACCTTCCATTTTCTTACAAACTCGTAGCAGGCTGGGCGACCCATGAGGGATCCATGATCCTATGGATCTGGGCACTTTCACTGTACCTATTTGTATTCTCTAAAAAATATAGAGACTCACAAATTTACCAAGCCGTTATAACAATACAATCCTACATTGTATCTATATTCCTGTTATTCACAATTTACTCAAGTAATCCATTCGCACTCTTCATTCTTGCTCCCTCCGAAGGCGGTGGGCTAAACCCGATTCTACAAGATACAGCTCTCATGGTCCATCCACCGATTCTCTATCTTGGATATGTTGGAACTTCAATCTGTTTTTCAATTGCAATAGCAATCTTATTGACGGGAAAATCTGGAAAAGAAGAGTTTCAACTGTTGAACTTCTTTCTTCTACTTGCATTCAGCTTTTTGACATTTGGTATAGCACTCGGTGGATGGTGGTCATACAGAGAACTCGGATGGGGAGGGTTCTGGTCTTGGGACCCGGTAGAAAATATATCACTATTCCCATGGTTACTTATCTTGGGTGCAATACATTCATCATTTCTATCAATCAAAAAAGGAAAATCTCAAGCTCTTTCTGTAGGACTTTCAATCCTTGGGTTTGTTACAGCAACATTCGGTACATTTATCACTAGAATGGGCCTTACAGATTCTCTTCACACATTTAACACAAGTACAGAAAGTGGAATGTACTTACTAACAGTAACTAGTCTATTATCACTAATCTCAGCAATTATTTTCATTGTAAAATTCCGTACTCTTGGTAAAAGTGGCACAAGCAGCAACATCGATAGAGATTCAAGAGACTACCTAATGTCAGCACAGAGTATTCTGTGTCTTGGATTATTTATAGTGTTATTTTTGGCAACATTTGCACCAAAGTTCTCTAAGACATTTGGCTACGATTCCGTTTACATAATGCAATCTTTTTACAACACTGTTTCCGGAGAAGTTGCTGGAACCTTAGCGGTCTGCGTTTGCCTGTTTATTACATTGAAAAGTAAGGAAAGGTACACAAAATTCATCGTGTTAACCCTGGCTGCTATAACGCTTTCATTAGGAAATTTTGTAGACATTCTTACTGCTTCTCTCTCGGTTTCAGGAATGATGACAATGCTTAGCACCCTGAGCAAACATGTAAAAGACCTACAGCAAGAGCGTAGCATAAGAGAACTCTTCACAACAAAAAGGAATGCTTTTTTTCTGACACACTTTGGCTTTGGACTATTTCTTTACGCAGTAGCCGGATTTGGATCAAATTCACTGGAAAAAAAACAATACTTTCAGGTTGGAGAACATCTTACAGTAAAAAACCATGTTATAAAGCTCATAGATTACAGCAAAATCAACAACGATCTTTTTTCCGGTATAAGGGCTGCTTTTACCATTAACGGAAGAGCTAAATTGGAACCAGAATTGCGATTTTATAAGCATGAAAATGCCCTTAACGCGGAGTCAGACACTTTTCACCATCTGTTGAGCGATATACAAATCCTAATAACTGGCATAGACGAAACCCTAGGACTCGCAGTAGAAATTTATTATAGGGACAAAATACAGCTAATCTGGCTGGGACTAGTGCTCATTATATTGGGGACGACACACAAGTTACTAATTCACTGATCTGAAATCGATTGCACTCCAAGAGTTTCTGCACAATCACACTTCTCGATAGCACGTCTAACATCACCGTTTTCGATCTCAAACCGAGTTTCTACATTCAC
The DNA here is from genome assembly GCF_009856525.1 of Neorickettsia findlayensis. NCBI lineage: Bacteria > Pseudomonadati > Pseudomonadota > Alphaproteobacteria > Rickettsiales > Anaplasmataceae > Neorickettsia > Neorickettsia findlayensis. The sequence continues at coordinate 498,045 of NZ_CP047224.1, forward strand.
ATATTCAATAACAGCGGAAACAGCTTTATGAACACCAAGACAAATCACAAGGGCAACACATACTGCTTTAATAGCAAACCCGAGGGGAAAAGTACCATGAGGATCTTTATCGATCTCGATTACGGCATTTCCTTCCATACCTTGAAGCACTTTAGCAACTGTAGAACAGATTCCTATAAAAAGTGAGAACAGAGGAAGAGAGATATATGAAAACACACCAGCAACTTTGTGTTGCGACTTTTTACTACTGGTAGTGAGATCTTTGCGGCGCCTCTCGTCGGCTACAATTACCCTCAAAACGGAGGCAGCAAGTAATATGGCCAGAGCTACAAGATCTATAAGACATTGGGCACTGAAAGGCATTCCCCAAGATTTATGGAGCGTTCTAAAACCGTAAGGATGAAATATCTCAACAATTATAAGAACCTGGCTAGCAAGGAAAATTGAAGTTGCAAGAATTTCCAATGCAAAGCTCCCATTAACAATTGAAGAAGTACCCTCAGCACAATGCCTTACTGCACGGGAAAGTTCTGTATCAGCGATCTTGTCATGGGAGTTTTCTAATAGCTCGCGTAACTTTGCCTTTTTACGACCGATATACGCAAAAGATACAGCACCAAGAACAAGTGATGTGCACACTAATATGAGTGCTGCGAACTCAACAAAGGTCCAGATTTTACCCTTCAGTTCACTTCTAAATAAACCCCGCTGATTCACTATCGATACAAACGAGACGAATATAAGAGAAGCTATACTCTGAACAACAGCGGAAACCGCAACAACCGCTTCAGCCTTTTTTATCTTTACGTACTGATAAAGTAATTCCGTAGACTGAGTACTCTGAAGACACTTATATTCACTCTTCTTTTTTCTACTATCACTAAACATCAAAACTCTCCAATGAAAGGAAGGTAAATTAACTAACCAGCAAACAGACAGTATGGGAAAGGGTGAAAATCCAAGCCGGATTACTACACAGCATAACAGACACAGATTACAGTCTAAAAGAAAGACCTCTTAGCTCTCCAGCGAAGAGACTTAAAATTTGGTTGTAGTGCCAACTGTAAAGAGTAAGCGAAAGGAAACCTGCAGCTCCTGAACACCCATTAGGTTAATTATAGCATATTTATAAGAAAATAACTCCATAGAGCCATCTTCTACCCCGTGCGGCAATTTTATAATGTGTATGTATAGCCACTAAAACACTAGGATAGGAGATAAATATCAAGATCTATTAATCCTCATTGTACACACGGAGATTAGGCTTGCTATAAATCTACAAGCGTTATCTATGTCCTCTATATCCTCAGCAAAGTTTCAATTTTACTCTCAAAATATAAATTTATCATTCAATTATCATATGTTTTATACTATTATTTTTCAGAACCAAGAGCTTTATAATAAGAAATCTGCTTTATCGCTTGTCTTTTATTGTTCAAACAAATAGAATCGACACATGTTAGAACGTGTGGGTACAGTCCCCATGTATCGTTATTGGCACTATGAGTACCTTTCAGGTTCAAGAAGTAGTGTAAGCGGCTTCTACACTTAATCTGATGGTAAAGTTTACTCTTTATAGGATCACGTCTCTCGTTTCGCTACTGAAATCTTTTCTTCTCATATGATAGGTAAACTCACAGGTATGGTAGTAGACCTATGCCAAGAATCTCTTATCTTAGAGGTAGGTGGAGTAGGATACAATGTTTTTACAACACGTAGACTCATTGACAGTCTTCAGACTGGACAAAACTTATCTCTATACATAGAGCATTATTTCTCGGAAAACGCAAACAAACTTTACGGGTTTGAGTGCAAAAAATCGCAAGAAGTAGCGAGAATGCTGAGTAAAGTAAAGGGAATAAACTATAAGATTGCTCTGAGTCTGCTAAATCATCTCGAACTAGGAGAACTGATCCTAGCAATTCAAAATAAAGATGAATCTCGGTTGAAAATTAAAGGTATAGGAGAAAAGCTAGTAAAACGCATAATCACGGAAACATATGAAGACTTTTCAAAGTTAGGCACATACATTCCTGGAACTGTTTCTTCCGCAAATATAAATAGAGCAAGCGAAGCCGTATCCGCACTAGTAAAGCTGGGTTTTCAACACAAACCCTCCCATAAGGTTGTCATGGAGATTATAATGAACCATCCTACAATTGAAATAGCTGAACTAATAACACTAGCGCTCAAAATGCTGTAGCCTTTGTACAACCAAGCCACCTGCAACTCTTATCGAACTGCACCGCCTTCAACAAAAGCAATGGATAAGATGCTTGGAGAGAAAATGTCTCTATGACTTTAATGATACAGCGAAAAATATAACTCCGCTCAGCAAATTAGTAACACAATTTCATTGCAAAAAAGAATGGTAGCCGCCGATGAAAACCCAATTCTGATTCAATTGGAGTTAGTTTAGCTCAGTATCATTGATATATTACACTAAGGTACCATAGTTATATCGAAAGATGCCTTAATACATCCTAATTCAGCCAAACGTATCAGAAATCCAAGCAAAATAAGACTACCATCACCACTATGTTGCTGATGGAAATTATAGTAAAGTTACGTTAGCTGCTGGGCCTAACGAAGAGAAAGTGCGTAATAGTACATTTGAGCAAGAGGAGACTTTACAGGACCTGTCCATCAGACCGAAGTCTATTAAAAATTTTGTTGGACAGAAGCGCGTCATAGAAAATCTACAAGTTTTTATAGACTCCGCGCACAAAAGAAATGACTCTCTCGACCATGTTCTTTTCTGCGGTCCACCGGGTCTCGGAAAAACAACATTAGCACACATTATAAGCAACGAACTGGAAAGTAGAATACATACAACCGCTGGACCACTTCTTTCAAAGGCAGGTGATATTGCGGCAATACTCACAAACTTGCATAAAAATGATATCCTCTTCATAGATGAAATACATAGATTACCTTCAGCTGTAGAAGAAGTTCTCTACCCTGCTATGGAGGACTATCATCTTGATGTCATTATCGGGGATGGAGCAGCAGCAAAGAGTATTAGAATAAATCTGGCTAAATTCACACTAATAGCGGCAACCACGCGCATAGGGATGCTCTCCAATCCGCTTAGGGATAGATTTGGTATTACCCTTAGGCTTGACTTTTATACTATAAGTGAACTGCTTCAACTTCTTCAACAAGCAGCAGAAAGGTTGTCCATTAATATAGAAAATGCTGCCATCATAGAGCTTGCAAAACGCTCTAGAGGAACACCCAGAATCGCTCTCAGATTGCTTAAAAGGATGCGCGACTTCCTTGAAGTCAGCGATTCTGACGTAATCACTCCCGAATTTGCAGACCTTGCACTGAATAAGATGGAGATAGACCACTTTGGTCTAGACAAGTTGGACTACACCTACATGAACTTCATAGCAAAAAATTATTCTGATAATCCAGTGGGTGTAAAGACTATTGCTGCGGCAATCTCAGAAAAAGAGGATTCAATAGAAGAGTTAATAGAACCATACTTGATAAAAATAGGCTTTCTCAATCGTACACAACGCGGTCGCCGTTTAACTAAAAAAGCATTAGACCACTTATTAAACAATTAACCCCCTAAGGTTACCCCGGCAAAAGGATCAGTATGAAGTACAAACAGATCCTCGGTCTTGTTCCGCGAGCATAAATAACGCATTCGGGGTTCTTCTTAGAAAAGGTCTATACAAGAGGCCCCTTTACAATAAAAGAGCTTGTGTATGAGTAAAACTATGTCTGTAAACTGCAGTTAGACCAACCCACCAAGCCATGAACACTCAACTCAAAAAAACTGTCTTTCCTTCTCCTAAAGGGTAATAGCTTCCCTCACTATAGCAGCTTGGTTAACTATATGATTGTCCATGAAACCTTCTGACGGAACCGGATAGTAATCCCGGCCAATATACCTTAATTTCTTTGAATAGCGCTCCTCAAATACCTGAAACATGAAAGACCAGCCACCCATATTTTTGGGCTCCTCTTGACACCATACGAACTCTGCATCCCTGTACGCATCTAAAATATTACGAATTTCCTGATCCGGAACTGGGTAAAGTTGCTCTACTCTCACGAGTAGTATGTCATGTGACTTGAGTTCTGCCCGAAGGTCATAATAAACCTTACCACTACAGAAAACTACCCTACGGATTATCTTAGCATCACCACAATCACTAATTACGGGCCTGAAGCTCCCTTCATAGAATTCTTCCAATTTTGAAACGGCCATTTTATGTCTAAGAAGTGACTTAGGGCTGAAGACTATCAAAGGCCTTACTATTTCACTAAGCACTTGTCTGCGCAGAACATGAAAAAAATTCGCTGGGGTTGTACAGTTAACTACACGCATATTATTGTCAGCAGCAAGTTGTAAGAACCTTTCAATTCTTGCGGATGAGTGCTCAGGCCCTTGACCTTCATACCCATGTGGAAGCAGCATAACTAAACCACTTCTACTGAGCCATTTTGACTCAGCAGAGGAAATAAATTGATCTATAATAATCTGCGCACCGTTTGCAAAATCACCAAATTGTGCTTCCCATAAAACGAGTGTCTTTGGATTAATGAGGCTATAGCCATACTCAAACCCCAATGCAGCATACTCAGATAATGGAGTAGCAACGACTTGCATTTTTGCTACATCGGAAATGTTATTTAGCAGGCACAGCTCTTCCCCTGTAGACTGAGATGTGAGAACAGCATGCCTATGCGAAAAAGTACCCCTTTTACAATCCTGTCCGGCAAGCCTTACTGACATCCCGTCATGCAGTATCGTGGCAAAAGCAAGATTCTCTCCATTTCCCCAATCTATATCACATTCAGCCATAATGGTTTCCTTCCTCCGTACGAGCAACCTCAGTACCTTGGAATTAACATCAAACCCTTCAGGAACACGGTTAAGTCTTTCAGAAAGAGAAAGAAGAACTTCCTTAGGCACTTTCGTTTCCACTCGAGGCTCATCACTACCTTCTTGCCCAACATATCGCTCCCAACCTTTCTGGATCAAACCCTCATAGCTAGGTTTATAAGTCTTAGCTTCCTTCAGCTCCCTATCAAGAAGACCTCTGAAATTTTGAGTAAGCTCTACAAATTTATCTCGTGAAATAATACCTTCCTTTATAAGCTGCTCAACGTATATATCAACCGACCGCTTATGCCTCTCAATCACGTCGTACATTTCTGGCTGAGTGAACTTTGGTTCGTCTATCTCATTATGTCCATAACGACGGTAAGAGACTATATCAATTATAGCGCTTTTATTGAATGCATTTCTAAACTCCGCAGCAAGCAAGGTGACATAGAATACTGCTTCTGGATCATCTCCATTGACATGAAAAATAGGAATATCAAACGCCTCTCCAATAAAGGAAGGGTAACACTGCTTTCTTGCATCCCGTGGTGGAGTAGTAAAGCCTATTTGATTATTAAGTATAATGTGGATCACACCTCCTGACTCATAATTAGGTAACTCCTCCAAGAGCATGGATTCATATACCACTCCCTGCCCAGAAAATGCAGCGTCACCATGTAAAAGCACAGGGAAGACTACCGCACCGAAATCCCTAGAACCACGCGCAGCACCAATAAGCACAGGGTCAACAGCATCTAGATGAGATGGATTATGCAATAACCTCACAAATATAGTCTTTTCGCTCAGGAAGGACTTCCGCTCACAAGAAAAACCATAATGATATTTCACATCACCGTGGATTTGACATTCTTCCGGGAATGGTGACTTACCCTCGAAACCACTAAATAGAGCCCGATACTTTTTCCCGAATGTATTAACCAAGGCATTCAGCCTCCCCCTGTGAGACATCCCGACTGTGACATCCGTACACCCAGCATCAGCTGCAGCTTCTATTATGGACTCTAGTGCAACTAGAGCAGTATCACATCCCTCAACAGAAAAGCGTTTAACACCTCTAAACTTGGTGTTAAGAAATTCCTCGAGCCCATTTACCTTTATCAGGACATTTAGAAGAGCAAGCTTATGTGATGTATCCAAAGCTATGCGGCAAAATGGTCTCCCTTCAAGCTTCTCTTTGAGCCAAGTAACCTCATTATTATCGCTTAGATGCATAAACTGCACCCCAATATGTCCACAATAAACAGCACGCATTTCACGTGTGACCTGTTCCACTGTAAGCCCACTTTGAAGAACACGCGATACATCACTCAATCCATGAAATTCGGGATGAAGTTCTGACCTCACTACCGGCTCAACCAGCCCAAGAAGATCCAAATCAGCGGCGAGATAGCCAAACCTTCGGTAAGCATCCTGTAATTCTCTGATTTTTACATCAAGTAGAAATTGCTTATTAACCGTAATTTCTCCAACAGCACCCTTATCTTTCGGGACAAATGGTACATTCGAGGACACATTTTGACTCTCAGAACGCTTTGTACGATCTACTGAGCTGAAGAAAGCTCTCCAACTTGGATCAACAGAATTCGGACTATCAAGATAGGCTTGGCGAACTTTTTTCAATAACTCATCATCTGCGACTTTCATGCACTTTCCCTTTATGCACCCTAGAGGTGCTACTCCAGTCTGATATTAGACTATAACTTTTAAAGGTGAGCAATATTTTAGTGAATGAATACACCAAATAGAATTTCATTCAGTGAAATCTTCTACATTCTTAAGATTCTCAATGAGCAAATGCCGAGTCTATATCATAAGAAAGGTCTGAGAAGTATAAAACACTCTATTCTATAAACTCAGACTTTCCAACAAACCGTATGTTAAAGGCGCCTTTTCGTACTAAAACTGGTCTTTCCCCAGAAATATCAACAATAGATGAAACGATACCTTTAACCCCGCGATTATCACATATAATGTGACTGACCCTTTTCTTTATGTAGTTCCCTATTTGAGTAAAATTGCTCACCGCTGGTCTACCTGAAAGATTTACACTAGTCGCAAAAACTGGCCGTTTGAATATTCTAAGGATTTTAAGCGCCACCTTCGAGTCCGGAATTCTCACTGCAACTTTCTCCGGAAACCGGAACCTGAAATGAACACTTTTCTTACGCCTAAATATGAATGTCACTGGACCGGGACAACATTCCTTTATCAGACTCGCCTGAGATTGATTGAATAACGTAAATTTTTCCAAATGCGTAATACCTGCCACCATAACAGGTAAATTCTTTTTGATATTTCTTTGCTTAATATCATATATCCGCAACATGGCACGATAATTTGATGCATCACAAGCGAGTGCGTACACGGTCTCAGTTGGAAAGATAACAATTCCACCAACGCGTAGAAAACTAACCGTCTCAAAGATCATATCTCCAAAGAGAGACCATCGTATGCTGGCATCACATGATTAACACCACTGACTTTTAGCTTGGTAACCAGATCGTCATACGCTAATTTATGTGTCATATGGGTGAAAAAGGCACTTTTTGGTCGTATGAGATTTATATATTCCAGAGCTTCGGCAAAATTAGAATGAGCATAGGAACTTTCATAATCAAAGCACTCAATAATAAAAACCTCTAGCTCGAGGGAGTGCAGAATATCAAGAGCACGAGTCGGTATTAAACGAACATCCGTACAATATGCAAACTTTCCATTTAGAATAATTCCACAGCTGTTTATGTTGCCATGTGTTTGAGGGAAGATCATGCAAAACATATCCCCAACAGCAAACTCTTTATAATATGGAACAACCCTTGCACTAAGGTAGCATCTTTTCCACATTGCATTACTTAAATGTTCTGACTTGAAAAGATATCCATAAAGAGTCTCTATATGAGAGATAGTAAATTCGTCACTGAACACGTGAATACAATTTCCCTCTGAGGTGGCAAAGGAAGAAAGCTCATGAGTTCCACCATGATGATCGAAGTGTATGTGTGTGTAAAAAACCTGATCTACACTCGAAAATCCTTCCCGCATTGCCTGGGCCCGCAAGTCCGGTGACGCGTCTATGAGTAAGCAGGTAGAAGAAGTCTCTACAAGAACAGAACACCTTGTTCTTCTATCAAGTGGATTACTTGACACACATACCGAACATGCACAACCTAATACCGGCACACCCGAAGAATTGCCACAACCCAAAACCGTAATCTTCATTCCTGATCTTCCCGCTCAGATATCCAAGCTGCTTGTATGGATTCTAGTATTCGCTCATTACAAGCATCGGGATGATCCTCAAAACCCTCTAGTGAGAGAATCCATTCGCGCAAATCAGTAAATCGAATATTAACATTATCTTTATCGGGATAACGCAACTCCAGTGCACTCGCTATATCCTCAAAATCGTTCCATTTCATTCAACACAACAAAAATAACAGAACCTGTATTAGACGCAGTACACTTAACTTAATCCCACAAGTTCCAGACACCGGCCTAGATTTTAGCGCGCGCAGGCTCGCCTTACAACAGGCTTAATGCAGGTTATTTTGAAGCATTCCTATTTACTATTTACGGAAGACAGGATATTCACCAAACCCACTGACAAGCGCGCAACACAGCACATATCAAAGCCCCCATACAAAATAAACTCAGGGAATACCCATGGGGAGAGTTGAACTCCCAAGGCCAAAAGGCCCACGGATTTTAAGTCCGCTACGTCTACCATTCCGTCACATGGGCAGAAGAATCTTACATCTTACTGGAAAAATATTCGGTTACCAAGTTCGGCTCCATTACAACAGGATATGGGACATCCTCAAACTTCGGCAAAACCAGCAATTTAACAGATCTCTTTTCTCTATTCACTTCCAAATAGTGTGGAGTTTCGGAATTTGAAGCAAGCGCAGCAACAACACAAGGAATATTGCTAGCCCTATCCCTTATCTGGACAACATCTCCCTCCTTCAACGTGAAGCTGCAAATGTTTACTATTTCCCCATTCACGGTAACGTGCTTATGCGACACCAACTGCCTGGCAGCAAAAATCGTCGGAACCATACCGGACCTGTATAAAACTGAGCTAACACGGCTCTCAAGAAGAGAAATTAAATTATCATTCGTATTGCCCTTACCCCTATAAGCCTTACCGAACACGTTCGCGAACTGCTTTTTTCCAATAACATAGTAAGTTCTAAAAGCACGCTGGGCAGCGTTCTGCTTATAAAAATCCGAAATCTTTTTTACTGGAGCTCTTCCATGTTGTCCCGGACCATAATTCCTTTTATGAACTGGATCCTTCTGCGACCCCCAGAGACTTGCTTTCATCTGCCTGCTTACCCTGAACTTTCTTCTTATCGTAGTTGTCATGGTCGTATAAAATCACCAGTTACTTCTAACATGTCACGACCTTTTGAGCAACAAAGAAACGAATATTTCTCTGACTAAAGAAGACACAATCTTGTAGTGATCGATAAAATACGAAAAATCTGAGTAAAGTAGTACTATGATCTGTCTCGTAGAAATGCACTTACAGTCATGAGGATCGAGATATCAAAGGAACGAAAATCAGGTGGCTATACAAAAGCAAGATATTGTCTATACACTTCCTCTAAAGAAGTGTGCTGAAGAGATTCTTTTTTGATTTTGTTGAATGAGCATTACTAACCCTGTTCATTTTATACGCCTGCCAGGATTGGTTCCGGTACTCAAAGTACTATGAGTAAAAGAATTAGAAAATCCTTTATTTTGCTATCTTGTTTGCTTTTTTCCTTGATCGTTATATTCGGAGGAATAAACCTTACCTATAGATTAAAGTACTTCTTTGATACTCTGCTGATAGAGAACGGATACACAGTTAGTAAAGTGGAGACTAGAGGTTGTAATTATGTGGATAAACAACAGATATTCTCATTTGTTGAACCATATGAAGGTAGGAATATACTCTCAGTTCCACTTACTGAAATAAGAAGTAAAGTTCTTCAAGAAAAATGGACTGCCAAAGCATATGTAATAAGAAAATTACCCAATACGATCATTATCATTGTAGAGGAATATAAACCGCTTGCACTGTTAAACGATGAAAGCGTACTAGCTGATGATCTAGTTACAGTCATTCCGTTAAAAACTCCACAGGAAAGGGAACGTTTCCGCAACCTCTTGAAAATCGACGCAAAAAGTTTAAACAAAGGGACAAAACCGCTGTCAGAGTTGCGCAAAAAAATGTAGAAGAACGACTTTAATCAACTTACATAAATCCGAGATCCAATAAACGAAAAACCGCAATCTGATACTCAAAATCGATGAGATGATGACTCCTAGATGAAAAGTATGGATAGACAAAGCACTAAAGAATATGAAAATCCATTCATGAGTAGGAAGAAGGAAAAGTGTAATGCCACAGATGACAAATTACCTTAAAATACCTCTGCAACCCTATCAAAAGATGCACCACTTAATTTAGAGTGTGACGCAACGCAATTCAGAAAGTATCATCCTTAAAAATTTCCAATTAATAGGCTTGAGAGTCTATTTTAAGATAGAAAAAAATTCTTGAACTTCTCCTTTGGTGTTAGCAGCGAAAGCGCCTCTTTTTGCTACGGACTCAAAAATTGATGTACTATGAGCCACACAGGCATGCCTGGCCGAAGCATACACTATTACTCCTTTTGGGGACAGAGATTCCTCAATTGCAAGTGCAATTTGAGCACAAATCCTCTCTTGTAACTGTAATCTTTTGGTACAAGCACTTACCAATCTTCCGAGACTCCCAAGAGTTGTGATGGTCTTATCCGGGATATATCCGATGGAAATATATCCAGAAATAGGTAAAACATGGTGTTCACACAAAGAAAGAAAGGGAATCCTTTTTAGCACCAGCAAAGATTCACCTCCATCAGGATTCTCCATTCTCATAATAAGAGAAGAGAAGTCACTGCACGCGTAACCAGAAAAATAGTTTGCAAGTATCTTAAGAAACAAGTGTGACGCGCCGCGCAGTCCTAGGTGATCAGTCTCACCTACCCCGAGATCGAAAAAATCTTTAACATCGCCTTCAGATAACTTCTGCACCACTGACAACCTCTATTAATTCCTTTGTAATCTTCTCTTGTCTTGCGCTGTTATAGCGACGTCTAAGTTTATCGCCTACTTCCTGGGCATTCTTAGTTGCACCATCCATTGCAAGCATTCTACTCATATTCTCACTTACCTTTGCTTCCCTCAGGCAGACATAAAGTTGTGCACACACATACTGGACGTAAAGATAGGTAAATAACTTCTTATGTTCTGGCTCAAGATGTGAAGTACACACATCATGAAAGAGAAAATCACTAGCAGCAGGTATCCTAAGTAACACAGAATGCATATTCATCGCACTCTCACACTTAGTATAGAGACAACGAAAAACAGCCTTACTACCTAAGCTGGTAACCAGCTTATTGAAAAAATAGAAATCCACCCCCTCGCTGCCTGAAGTATTTGTTCGGGCAGATGGAAACTGCTCAGCAAAAAAAGAAATTTTCTTTCCGATAAAATAAAACGTAGCGCCGCTATCCTTAAATTCATCAGCAAGACTACGTAAATGCCTAATCAACGAAGAATTATAGCCCCCACATAACCCTCTGTCCGCGGAGAAAGCAACCAACACATCTCCTTGGGCTGGGACATCCGAAGAAGATACTTCTTCACGAAATTTGCCAAATATCTCCAAAGACCGCAGTACCTCGTCCCTATAACGGCGCGCAGCTACCAGCGAAGTTCTTGCCTGCTTTAGCTTCGAAGTGGCAATCATTTGCATCACTCTGGTAATCTTTTTCGTAGAATTTACACTGTTAATTCGGAGTAAAAGGCTTTTCAGATCCGACACTTGACGATACAAAAATAAGCAGTAGGCCTATAGAATCATAGCAGCTCCGTGGATTTTTTAAACACCAAAGGAATAAACTTTTTCTCCTTTTCCATTGCTAGATTGTTCATGAAGGTGCTCAAAGCGACACTCAGCCTCACTTTCACAAAGACAGAAAACCAGTAAAATCACAAAAGGCTGAGCAACTAACTTTCACATTTCTGTACGTTTCTATGAATAGATGGTAAAACCAAGGCAACCTACTTACTTTTCAGCACTTATGAAATTTGGTCAAATCGATGATTCCGTACATTAAACGAATCTTCCGGTACTCACACGTACTGCATACTCATCACTGAGCTGAAGCGCACATTTTTGCACATTAAACAAAACGTCTAAAACAACGTACACTGAGCACATCTTACATTCATCGCTATGTGAAACGGAATCACGTAGATGAACTTTTTCGTTATACGCGCTTATTATCTGTTCATGAGTAAAATCTCATATGAAAACCACCGAAAAATCCAAGGTAACTCCCAATCTATTCTTCACCCCATTTCTTACAACGTAACAAAGTTCTATAAGTGGATCAGCTGTTTTGCACCCCCCATTTATGATGAAGTTGTTGTACTTTTCGGAAATTCTTGCACACCCTACAGAAAACCCTACATATCCAGCCTTGGCAACAAGCTCACAGGCCTTTTGTTCCGGTAGATCCTGAAAAACCGCACAAGCTGCCTCAGAAAATGCAGGTTGGAAATCCTGGCTTTTTCTTAACATCTCGAGCGTCAGCAATTTTATCTTCTCCTTCTCCATCCTGCAGCTAGCATCAAAAACTGCTTCAACACAGATGTAATTCTTTGGCAGTGAATTACCTCCATTTTCAAAACCTATTTCCTCGCGAGAAAGTGTGAGTATCTCTCCGTTCTCACAAATAAAAGTTGCAGCCACTAAAAGGTCTGCGCTCCTTCGATTATAAGCACTTGCATTCATTGCAATGGCACTTCCGATAGTACCGTGCATAACCGCAAAAAACTCAAAAGTACCAATCTCATTATCAAGCGCAAATCTCGCCAGAGTCGATTTCAGCACTGCTGCTCCGACTTTTACTTTCCCATCTGCGTATGATATGTACTCGAAACCTCTCCCCAGTTTCAGAATAGGTTTATCTAGTACCTGGCCTGCAAGAATATTGGACCCAGCACCTATAACGTGAAAATCGTGATTCTTAATAAAATGCACAAGTTCATTTGTATTGGTCGCACAAAGTAACTTGCCCTTACCTCCAACTCTGAGCCGAGTATACCTACTTAATTCAACTTCTTTCAGCTTATACTTCGCGTTACGCAAGGTTCATAGAAATAAAACAAATATCGTGATATCTTAGCAATCTCTGCTGCCATATTCCAAGCAGCGGACTTTTAGTTTGCGAAGTTATAGGATAAATGTTGCGGATCCGTTTTGTTGTACTCTCCATCATACTACTTCTCTGTTTGCCGTCCTGCGGAAAAAAAAGAAGGGACTTTGCATCTTATCCGCTCCAGAACCCTCAAGGAATCGATTTTGAAGGCGATCCTGACTTTGTATCAGCTTACATGAGATATGTGGGCGTCGCAAAAGATCAGAAAAATGTGGGAGAGAGTGCAAGCATATTCGAGTTGGACAGTGTTGAAGAATTAGAAGAGTTCGACCCCGTTGATGCAGGCTGGGAAGTCGAAAAAATCCCTCCGGGAAAAACAGAATTTGAAGAGTTCCTTACCGATAATTTGGATACCTTGAAAAGCAATGTCGTGGACACTTTCAAACAGGCAAAGGAGTCGTTTGATGCAGTCGTAAACGTAACAAAAAAGTCGCTTCCCAAACAACCCGATGGTCGTGCCAAAAAGCGTGCTAGTAAGCGCGCTAAAAGCACCTTCCGAAGCACCACTCCTCAAGCCAGATCCAGTAAAGCAAAGAACAATCAGAGTATTCCAGAAATAGCAGATACCACTAAAGAAACAGAAACCGACGATTTAATCCAAGATAGCACCCAGGAAAACGGCGTAGCTTTTGAAAACACTGATCCAAAAAGCGAGCAAAATGCTAGAAACATTGGAGAGCCTCCGAAAGCTTCAGTTGTTGAGCCACCTGAAGTAAATGAAAGTAAGAGAGAAGAAAGTAGTGCAGATGCTCTCCAGGAAGAGCAGACAGTCACCAACAAGGAGGAAAACTTAGATCCAAACAATCGTGGTGACGACCGTGTAAAAGGGAAACTTGATCATGATAAACTCGACCACGAAATCATAACAAATCAAGAGAGTTACGGAGAAAGAGCATCCCAGCAAAATACTCTCAAGCCGGATGCGATAACAGGTGCAAAAGATTCGCTTTCCAGTCATACATCCACGCTGAACGCAAAAACAGAGAATTCGAGTCCAACCGGATTTCCTCACTCAGAAAGCATGGATGATGAAAAAAGCAAAACAGCCAAAGGTATTCAGCACGAAAATTCAACTCCACAGACTGACTCCACGCTGAACGCAAAAACAGAGAATTCGAGTCCAACCGGATTTCCTCACTCAGAAAGCATGGATGATGAAAAAAGCAAAACAGCCAAGGGTATTCAGCACGAAAATTCAACTCCACAGACTGACTCCACGCTGAACGCAAAAACAGAGAATTCGAGTCCAACCGGATTTCCTCACTCAGAAAGCATGGATGATGAAAAAAGCAAAACAGCCAAGGGTATTCAGCACGAAAATTCAACTCCACAGACTGACTCCACGCTGAACGCAAAAACAGAGAATTCGAGTCCAACCGGATTTCCTCACTCAGAAAGCATGGATGATGAAAAAAGCAAAACAGCCAAAGGTATTCAGCACGAAAATTCAACTCCACAGACTGACTCCACGCTGAACGCAAAAACAGAGAATTCGAGTCCAACCGGATTTCCTCACTCAGAAAGCATGGATGATGAAAAAAGCAAAACAGCCAAGGGTATTCAGCACGAAAATTCAACTCCACAGACTGACTCCACGCTGAACGCAAAAACAGAGAATGTGGCTCAACAACAAGACGATTCTGTCGTTGGTTTTTGTGACTGTATCCCTTCTTGTAGCTGTATGCATCGGAACAACACACTTGCTGCAGAGGAGAACGCATCTCAACGAAATGATTTTGCTATCAATCCATGTGACCCCTCTCATTGCAGCAAAAGCGATGAAGCAAAGGAAGAGATTCAAGAAAGTATTCCTTCCACGGAAGGAGGTGGGGCCGCGCAAGTCACGACTGTTCGAAGTGGTCGCGCAGACTGCAGTATTGGAAAAGGCATAGGGCATACTCTTAAAAGTAGTCAAGCCCTAGCAAAAATTCTGCCAAGCTTGCCATTTTGTAAAAGTGAATGTGCCAATACGGTCATATACTCAAATGACCCAATAATAGAAAACGCCCGAGACGGCCAATCTGATGAAGAAAATTAGCAAAGAACCTATCCGTGTAATAGTTTCACAGTAGACCGTATGCCTTATGCAGAAGTACACCTGCAGGTGAACGACAACCAGAGTTCCCCATTCTACTTGCAGACATGAATAGTAGAACACACTTTACTAAACGACCCGGGCAATATAACTAGCGACTCACAATAAGCTGGATGTTTAAGACTACCTTTCTTGACACCACCCAACAATTTCCCTTCTGTGACGCCAGTTAGAATAAGTATCGCATCCTCCCTTATGAGCTCGTCATGTGAATAAGACCTCTCAAAATCTGTAATCCCAAGTTTTTGTGCACGCTCCCTCTGCTCACCACTCTTAAAGAGCAGTCTACCCACCATTCGTCCTCCAAGATTACGTACAGCCATAGCTGACAAGACACCTTCTGGAGCACCACCACTGCCCATGTATGCATCTCCAGCATTCCCGATAACCATTGAGACAATAGCTGAAATATCTCCATCGGTCACAAGTTGAACCCTTGCACCAACATCCCTAACTTCGGTAATAAGCTTCTGATTACGTTCTCGCTTGAGGATTACAACAATAAGCTCTTCGGGTCCTTTAACTCCCTTAGCAGAAGCAATTTTCTTCAAATTTTCAGCAACCGTATTGCCAAAACTTATATCACAGTCATAAGGCGTGTATATCTTTTCCATATAAACATCCGGAGTAGAAATGATGCTTCCGGGCTTACCAAAACCAAGCACAACAAGCGAACCATCCATAAAAGATGCACAAACATCGGTTCCCTCTAATGGATCTACAGCTAGCTCTAAGAGTGGTCCTCCCTTACCTAGCACTTCTCCTATATGTAACATTGGCGCACAATCTCTTTCGCCTTCGCCTACCATAACATTAATAGTTGCATTGACCTCATTCAGAGAATTCCGCATCACCTCTACAGCGACACGATCTGCCTCTTTACTATCACCCAGACCAGCCATGTCATATGAAGAAATCGCAGTTCTCTGTGCTACAGATAAAAACTCTAAAATATATGAATGCAGCATCTTAATTACTCATCGCAAACACACTCCAGGAAGGTTACCCGAAATCCAGAAATTGGGCAAATTGACTCTCACCCATTGAAGAGATGAGCAACATGATTAAACTTATGAGAAATACGAAATATTCTTTGGATAAACACCAAGCGATACAAATCTAACGCTCCATTTACGACACACGTCATCACAGCTATCAGAAGTCACAGCACATAAATTATTAAACAGGCATAAAGAGCGCGCGTAAGCTAAAAATATACTTCCGAGGAAACAAGAAAAAACTAAACTTCTCTACACTCTAAAAATTGCTGCATTCATCTTGTCGTTAATCTTGAAATGCATGTAAAAAACGCTATTTCTTCCCTTTTGCGGAGGCCTTTCTTTTTGTTGTTACTTTCTTCGTAGATTTAGAGGTACTCTTCTTTTTCTCAATTAGAATGATTGCCGCTTCAAGAGATAACGACTCCGGACTTTCTCCCTTCGGTACTGGAACATTCATCCTACCACACTTAATATACGGACCGTACCTCCCATCACGAATCTGTATCTCTTCACCTTCATAGGATCCAAGCACGCGGAGTAAACTCTTGTCATGAATAACATAACTCTCTATGAAATGGACGGCTTTATCTAGTGTCATTTCATCCATTTGGGAAAACTGCAAGTTGTAATACTTTGCATTCCAAAAAAGATATAGACCATACGGGCCAAGCCCCATTTTGATTTCTTTACCATCTGCCGGGTGTTTACCAAGCATTTTTGGTAAAGAAGCAATTTTATGAGCAAATTCTTCGTCTATAGAAACGGGGTCAACATCTTTTGGTATGCTACTATTTTTGCCCTTGTATTTAAGATAGATACCGTAAGGACCTTTATGCAGACTGATATCCTGAGCAATTTGCTTAGGATATTCGGCATCATCATTGCTATAACTGTTCACTATAAATCTACAAACCGGATAATCTGTGCAACCAAGGAAAACTCCATAACGACTTACATTCAAATGCATGTACCCTTTTTCACATTTTGGACACTTATCACCCACCTTCACTTCTGCTGATACAAGCTTTTGTTTTGCAAGGGCACCGTTTACAAATGCCAAAACCTCAGTAATCGGAATTTTTTCCACCTCTTCCACATTAGAATGAAAGCTATCCCAGAAATCCCGAATTACATCTAGCCAAAAAACTGTTCCATCTGCGACTTTGTCCAGTCTATCTTCTAGTTCAGCAGTAAAATGGTACTCAACATATTTGCTGAAGAAATGCACCAAAAACTCAGAAACTAACCTTCCCCTGTTCTCTGGAATAAACGACTTGTTGACAATAGAAGCATATCCTCTCTCCTGTAAAACAGAAACTACGGTAGCGTAAGTTGAAGGACGCCCTATACCAAGCTCCTCGAGATGTTTTACCAACCCTGCTTCTGAGTAGCGATGCGGCGGCTCGGTAAAATTCTGCATAGGCAACACATCACCTACCTTTACCTGAGCACCTTTTGTCTGCTGGTTCATGAAATCTATAACATCCTGATTTTTATTTTTGTTCTTTCCATGTGAAAACGCAGCATTAAAACCATCAAAAACAAGCAGCGATGCCGACGCAGAAGTTCTAAACTTCTCGTTTTGAGAAACAAATGTAATGCTCTGACTACTCATAATGGCGTCACTCATTTGACAGCCAAGTGTTCTCTCCCATATGAGCCTGTAAAGCTTGTATTGATCTGGTGTGAGATAAGACTCAATTTCTTCGGGCGTACGAAAGATACTTGTCGGCCGAATAGCTTCATGCGCTTCCTGAGCGTTTTTCACTTTTTTCTTGAATAAAACAGGAGACTCAGGCAAATACTCTTGCCCAAAATTTTTCTGAATAAATTCTCTTATTGCATCAACACTTTCAACAGAAAGATGAGTAGAATCTGTCCTCATATAGGTGATGAGCCCTTCAATTGCACCACCTATCTCGATACCCTCATACAGCTTTTGTGCTAGACTCATCGTTTTCTTTACACTAAACCCAAGCACAGTTGAAGCCGTTTGTTGCATAGTGGATGTAATAAACGGTGGACTAGGCTTCTGCTTGAATTCCTTCTTCTTGATTTCTTCAACAAGGAATGGAATTCCCATAATTTCCTCAACAATCTTTTCAGCTTCCTCCACCACTCTTATGGACATTCTCTCGAGTTTTTCACCATTTATGTGTGAAAGTTGGGCAGGAATGACAAGATTTTCACCATCGATCATATTGACAATCACCGTCCAATATTCCTCTGGCGTAAACAGGCCTATCTCATTTTCTCTATCGCATAAGATCCTGAGGGCAACAGATTGAACTCTACCGGCAGATTTACTTCCAGGTACTTTTTTCCACAAAACCGGAGAAATACTAAACCCAACAAGATAGTCAAGTGCCTGCCTTAGCCTTTGCGCACGAACAAGATTTTCATCTATTTTCCTCGGAGAGGCGATAGCATTTTGCACAGCGGTTTTCGTAATTTCGTGGAACACAACTCTATGTACATCTTTAGGAAGCACATTGTTCTCTCTGAACACTTCGACAAGATGCCAGGAAATTGCTTCCCCCTCTCTATCAGGGTCCGTGGCAAGGTAGAGTGCTGTCGCGTTTTTTACATCCTTAATTAACTGAGGCACCACCGTTTCACCGGTATCGGTAAGCTTATAGACCATCTCGAATGAGTCCGTTACATTTACAGATCCCTTTTTATTGGGAAGAGCTCGCACGTGACCAAAGGACGACAGTACCCTAAAGTCTTTACCTAAATATTGGGCAATGGCCTTACCTTTAGTGGGTGATTCTACTATGAGGACATTCATCTCTAAGGGACTTTTTATGAATGAAAATAACAAAAACTCAGAAACAACGTGGTGCTTCAGATAAAGAAATAAATCACCCCAAACAATTCAGCAAGTGTCATTCAGAAAAACAGTTTCCCCTCATCCGAAACAAAAATGAACCGATACCTGTGCAGTCTAATAAAACTACTGTGAAAACAAAACCCCTCGCATGGGGCAACCAACAAAAAAGGTGCCCCAAACAAAAACCTAATTTAACCTGTCATTCAGAAACCCAAGCATGCTACATAGAAGCAGCAACGTTTGCACCAGACTCAACAGCTGCAGACTCCTTCAATAGACTCGGAACAAATTCTAAAGAAGAGTTAGCAGAGACAAGTGAAGCAGACTCGCGAATTACAGAATGAGCTCCCGAAGAAGTTGAATTCTTTCCTGCGAGACAAGCACCAGTATTCCCCGCACAAACAATTACATCAGTCAATGTTCCCGCACGCGAACCAACTTCCGCACATATAACCCTCTCCGACGAAGAAGTTGACGCTCGAGTTTCACACACATCTGAAGAAACTTCTCCTGCACCAGACCCTTTTCTCTCATGACAAGAGTCATCTGCACTCGATGTTGTGTGATATTTTTTCCATTCAGTTATACTCGAACCCACGGTACGTTTAGGAAGATAAGCAAGTTCTTCCTCGGCAACAAACTCAACATCACTAAGGTCAACATCCCACCTTACTCCTGCATCACTAGCCAAAAATTCATTGGCAATATACAACATTTTTGCCTTCTTATATTCGCTTGCATAGGCGCTACCAGTTGGAGCATCACATTCTGTGAGACGCAAACCTTCGTAAGATACTTTCGCACCTCCACGCTTAAAAATGCTCCCCTTAGTTACAACCAGAACAGAAAAGAAGTCTATTAAAGATGACAAGAACAAGAGCAACATTGTTGTGTTAATCTCTCTCTTCTGTGGAATTTCTCTTTTGAAGCGAAAGAAAACGGAATGAAAGCGCATACAGGAACCACTTGAATCGCTTTCAGAGTATCCTTCTTTCGGTGCACCGACCTTTACTGCATCCGCACCCATTATCACATTTATACTCATGTAGATGGGACGCTTATCGAAAAACTGTTTAAACCCCTCTACCACTGCTACTATGCTGCTTGGTCCTAGTGGTAAATTGCGCTTTTCGCAGTCTGAGACAAATTCACAAAGTGCATATTCAAAAAGCCCAAGAAAAAGGTCTCTGCTTTGCTCATCTACAATACAGAGATCGCACATTAACCTGTTTGCATCCCCAATTTTTTTAGCCTCATAAGACGTCCTTCTCATAACGCCTTTGTACACGTTCCCGTGCACCGCAACCCTTTCTTTTATCGCTGCGCTATAAGGTTCTATAGATTCTGGACCAGTCCGCCAGAGCTTGTTTACCAAATACGCGGGATTAGTTTTGTCAAAAACTAAGAGATTACGAATTCCAGTTATAACACCTTCGTAAAAAGGCTGATAATCAACCAGAGAGTTGGAACCTTTCAACCCTATCTCAACAACTGCTCCATTATGCATAACACACTTACTTCTCAAGTAATAAAAACAAAATATTCTGCCTACGATTAGCTACATGCTGTATGTGACAGTTATCAAGATTTAAAATAGAGTATTGCTAATTATGCGTTAATAGGCATTACTTCGCCGAATGAAAAAGCTAACCTTCTTAAAATGAAAAAGAATAAATAACTAGGCTTCTATTGCTGAAAACAGTGCAGGTAACAACTCCTATTTCTGAGAGACTTCTTTCTCCACTCAAAAATAAAAATCAGAAAATGAGACACCCATTACAGTAATAAGGTATATAAACAACAAGACGCACTTCAGTTGGAAAGGATATAAACATATCTCCTCTTTCAACTCCGCCAACTTACTTCTTTATAGCAACAGTGAGACCGTTCGCGGTTGGTAGAATAACAGAGTCGTACTTATCTGGATCACTAATCATTGTGTTGAACCGCTCCATAAATTGCCAAGCTCTACTATTGCTAGAGGGATTATTTTTTCCAAAGCTAAGTGTATTATCAGCTATAATAAGTCCGCCAACTCTTACATTTGTCTCTCCCCATTCAAGATAAGTTGGATACCCCGACTTTTCCGCATCAATAAACAGCATATCAAAAGGACCAGAAGAGCTAAGTTCTAAAAGCTTCACCTTTGCATCACCTGTGAAAAGCTCTATCTGTGGAAAAGTGGAAAAATTTTGTAACGCGATTTGCGCGTATTCGGGATTCTTTTCAATTGTGTATACTTTACCGTCATTTCCAACTGCCTTTGCAATGCAAATCGCTGAATAACCGCCTAATGTGCCGACCTCAACAACAGTCTTTACCCGATTCATTCTTATGAGAAGTGCTAGAATTGCTCCTTCTATTCGCCCAATTTGAACAAACCGCCTCTCATCAGAAAAAGTTTCCTCCCTAATTTTTTTCATCAACTGACATTCCACCGGTAACTTGGAAATGATGTATTCTTCAGCCCATGAATCTTCAAAACGCATTATTAATACCGACTAAGATGACAATATGGAAAAGTGCTAACATGAATATTTACATTGCTTCATCAACATACTCACATCATAGAGAAGTATCACTCCATTCGGAACATTAGAAGCATGCTTGAAATCTAGCCGTTTTGACTATAAACCCGTTAGCACAAATCAAAGCTAACCTAAAAAGCAACACAAGCACTTCATTCAATCAGCACACTCAGTGGCTGTCATTCAATAATTTACCATATTACCTGTTGATGCATTTGACACTTTTGCACAAAAAAAGGAAGTACACATGGTAAGAGACGACAAAAACAACATCCGTCTTGCATTTTATCCATATATGCAGAGAATAAAACTACCTTTGCACGATACTTTTCCTCCGATTTTGCACGTTAGTCTGGACTCGTAAATACACAGAAAATGAAGAAGAAACTAAAGTCTGGAATAAGCTACTTCGATATAAAGCTTGAAGGGGGTATCTCTAATCTTCCCTGTGTAATGAAAATCCTGATAGAGAATGCACTGAGAAATGGACAGAAGGATTCGATTGTGAGGGCGTTGTGCGATTACAAAAAGCACATTGGAAGGCTCGCTGTGGATTACTATCCCTCTCGTGTGCTAATGCAGGATTTCACCGGCGTACCTGCCGTAGTGGATTTAGCAGCATTACGTGATGCCGTTTCTGAAAAACAGGGAGACCCAAGAGATGTAAATCCAAAAATCCCGGTGGATCTTATTATAGATCACTCAATTCAGGTTAATTCTTACGGCAAAGCAAGCTCAGCTACGGAAAATAAGACAATTGAATTTCAAAAAAACATAGAACGGTACAAACTCTTAAAGTGGGCACAAAAGTCCTTTCAAAATTTTAGAGTAGTTCCTCCAGGAACGGGAATTTGTCACCAAGTCAATCTAGAGTACTTGGCACAAGTCGTATGTACAGAACTAAAAGAGACGGAGATATTGGCTTACCCAGATACCCTTGTGGGTACAGACAGCCATACTACTATGAGCGGGGGTCTCTCTGTGCTTGGATGGGGTGTCGGTGGAATAGAAGCCGAATCAGTGGTATTAGGTGAACCCATTTCGATGGTAATTCCTGAGGTAATTGGGTTAAAACTCGAAGGAAAATTAAAAGCTGGTCTTACTGCAACTGACCTGGTTTTACACATTACACACTTACTTCGAAAGCATAAAGTCGTAGGAAAATTCGTTGAAGTCTTTGGTGAAGGTGTAAGGAACCTTTCTGTCGCAGACCGAGCAACAATAGCAAACATGGCACCTGAATGCGGTTCTACATGCAATTTCTTCGCGCCGGACCAAAAAACACTAGATTACCTCGACCTTACAGGAAAAACACAAGAGCAAATTGACCTAGTGGAAGATTACACAAAAAGTCAAACTATGTGGGCAGATTACGCACGTGTAACAGATTTTGTGGACGTGATTAATCTGGATCTCTCTGAGGTTCGTACAACCGTTGCAGGACCAAAAAGACCCCAAGACAAAATATCTCTCCACTTAGTACCAGAGAGCTTTAATGAGATATGCATCCCTCAAGAAGAAAATGTGAAAACTCCTGCGCCTAATGAAAACCATGTTCAAGTACCGCAAACTTCTGTGGACAAAGAGGCAAATCTGCATACGGATTTGCCTAGGCTCGAGAATGGATCCATAGTGATTGCAGCAATCACGAGTTGTACAAATACTTCTAACCCGTCTGGAATGATTGCAGCGGGTCTATTGGCAAAAAGAGCCGTACAATCGGGGTTGAGGGTAAAGAACTGGGTGAAGACATCTCTTGCGCCCGGATCTCAAGTTGTCTCGGAATATTTAAAGCAGTCTGGACTACAAGAGTATCTCGACCAGCTAGGTTTTAATATAGTGGGCTTTGGTTGCACAACTTGTATAGGTAATTCAGGTGAATTGAAAGAGGAAATCTCTGAAGAAATTGATAAAAAAGACCTGATAGTAGTATCCGTCCTTTCAGGTAACCGTAACTTTGAAGGAAGAATTCATCCAAAAGTAAAAGCAAATTACCTCGCTTCACCGATGCTTGTGGTTGCCTATAGCATTGCCGGAAACATAAACGTAAACCTGGAATCTCAACCTATTGGACACGACAAAACCGGTAAGGAAATATATCTAAGAGATATCACCCCTTCAGATGATGAAATTGATACTTATGTTCGTCGCTTTCTCAGAAAGGAGATATTCTTATCAAAATATCAGGATGTTTTCTTAGGTGACAGGAACTGGCAAGAATTAGAGTGTAACAGCTCAGTCACGTACAAATGGGATAAAAACTGTACCTACATTAAAAGGCCGCCATTTTTTGGTAGTGATGACCAGATCAGCTTTCGTGATATGCCTCCTCAAATCGATGAAAAAGCAGACCACCACTCTGCAACATTTGATATATCTGTAAGGGCCGCACGAATACTTGCTGTCTTTGGGGATAGTATCACAACTGATCATATCTCTCCAGCTGGGACGATTCCAGTCAAAACCCCCGCGGGGGAGTACTTAAAGAAATTAGGCGTAACTCCGCAGCAATTCAATTCTTATGGTGCACGACGAGGTAATCACGAAATCATGATACGTGGCACCTTTGCGAACACAAGGATCAAAAACAAGATGCTCAAGAATATCGAGGGAGGATATACTCTTCATTTCGATTCTAATAACAAAGGAGAGATCGTGAGCATCTACGAAGCAGCGATGCGCTACAAATCCTCTGGAACTAGTCTTGTTATTTTCGCAGGCAAGGAATATGGTACCGGTTCAAGTCGTGATTGGGCAGCAAAGGGCACATACTTGCTTGGCGTCAAGGCAGTGATAGCAGAAAGTTTCGAACGTATCCACAGAAGCAATCTGGTTGGCATGGGTGTTCTTCCGCTTGTTTATTCCGATCCTGAAGAATACAGTCGCTTAGCACTCACCGGCGAGGAAGTCGTCAATATAGAATTAGAAGGCAATCCTTCACCAATGTGCGAAATGGAATGTAAAATTACCACCGAAACAGCTCTAACACGACGCTTAGCCATTACCCTGATGGTTACAACAGAAAAGGAGATGAATTATATAAGAGTTGGCAATATACTGAAACATGTACTCAGAGAGTCTTTTCTGGAACAGAAGCACTAAATACACAGTTCAATAGGGTGCACAACCTGCTAAAATCTTAAAATATTGGGAGCTCAGTTTGCTTTTGTTCTGGCTCACGATAGGCTTCCTATTTTTACTCGCGATGAACTCTGTGTTCGAGTCTTATACCTATTCTTTCAGAGCAATTGTGACTAACAAATCGCAGCTTAAATGAGACTAATTGATTCAATTTAAATGATTGCACACTTAAACAATCTGCCCATTTTTTCTTGGTCTACAAGCCTGGAAAGCGTTTGCTCAACTATAGCAGTATCGTTAATGTAAGACCTCCTTGCAATTTCAAATATACCGTAGATGGATAAAAAATCTCCTTGTGTTATCAGTTTGAAGCTGGGAAATAAAGAAGAAAAATCAACTTCATGGGTTATGTCTGATTCGCCTATGTTTTCGAAAATATCAATAAATCTATGTCCCTTTACTGCTTGCACTGTGTTCCTTCGCGTACAAGTTGCATGTCCGTAATCGATTACTAAACCACTTCCACCATATTTTGCAATTCTAGCAAGTATTGATGAGGCAATCTGTCTCCCGAGGGAACTTATCTCTATTATATCTCCATCACTAAATTCACCACTAAATTCTTTTTGACTTTCTTCTTCATCTATTTGAAAATCCTCAGTTATTTTTCGTTCAAAAAAATTTCCCCCTAAAAAAATAAATTGATCTATCGGAAGTGCATCAAAGAACTCGTTTGCCAAAACCACTATTTCACCTTTCGGGATCTCATCTACACTACTACACCAACGAATCTTACAGATATGAGAACATAATTTTTCCATCTGTATACTTCTGAGAAACGGACTTATCTCTACCATGTAAACAGTAACTGCATCATAAAAAGATTTAATACCTCTTATGGTATTGAGAATATCAAACATCATCATCCCACTCCCAGGACCCAATTCCACGATTGCTATTTCACGTGGTTTCCCGAGCTTTTCCCACTGCTCAAGTAGCCATACTGCCACCGTCTTTCCAAAAAGAGACGAGATCTCTGGCGCAGTAATGTAATCCCCATTTTTACCTATTGGGTTTCTTGTCATATAGTATCCTTTAGTTGGATGGTACATGCTCAGCTCAATGAATGTTGAGAATGAGATGGACCCCTGTTCCCTAATAAAATTCTTGATATAAGATCTCATCTGTACTTAATAGAACCCGCTAATAACACATCACTCGAGCACCTTACGTAGAAGAATCAACTTGTAACCCAGCCTCAAAAAGATATAGAAAATCTACTGCACATGATCTGGGTTGTGATTAATACATAAAATCTGCGTGACCATAACCACAAACTGTACCAGTAACCCTAATAAATATCATAGCACTTAAAGAAAATGGTCTGCTGTCTGTGAAACACACTATTCCCCAAGCTGTATAAAAGATAGCAAAGCAGACTATAGAAAAATTTTCACTTCCAATCCATTTGGCACATCATCCATTATCCATGCAATACGCGCGCTATTGGTAGCTGCCTTAATGTCGTATTCTGCTTCCATCATCTCAACTGCAGCTGTTCTTATCTCGACCAAGCTAACCTCTTTCTTCATAGAAATGGAGTGTTCTGATTTAAATTCCCTGACTTTTGCAAGAATTTTTATAAAATCACTACCAGCAAAAGTTATCTTACGACCTAAAGAGATTTCATCAGGCCAAGTAAAACCGCTATGTAAGGATACAGCACCTGGAAAGAGTGTCGAATATATTGCATCTGTCACATATGGGAGAAAAGGCGCAAAAAGTTTTAAAATCACTGCCAGAGATATACTTAGGGCATGCAGAACACTTTCCCGCCCAAGGACGTCATTATATGCCCGAGATTTGACAAGCTCCAAGTAATTATCACAGTACTCGTGCAAGAAGAACCTTTCTATTAGGGCTTTTGCGTGGAAATAATCACAGCTTTCAAGCGAGAGTTCCACACCCTTTACTACCTCGGATAACCTACTAAGAATCCATAAATCAGTTACGTAACTTACCTTGAACAGTTCTGGAACACTTACAAGGAACTGCTCGATAAACCTAGCAGCGCTCCATATCTTATTAACAAGCTTTTTACCTATAAGTAAGACGTTCTCACTAAAACATGTATCACAGCCGAGTCCTGCACTAGCACTCCAGTACCGAACAACGTCAGCACCATGTTCAGCGATCAGCTTTATTGGATCAAGCGCATTACCCTTGGACTTACTCATTTTGCTTTTGTCGCTTGCAAGGCACCAACCACTGACCATGACTCTTCTCCATGGAACTGTTCGATACTCTAAAAATGATCGGAGAATTGTATAGAAGGCCCAAGTACGTATTATTTCATGTGCCTGCGGCCTAAGCGACATCGGCTGAAACTGTGGCCGTTTTTCGTCCAGTAATGTTGAGCACACCTCTGTTACTGGAACAGTATCCATTTGGTTTACTCCTCTTGAGTTACGCATACTCTTCATAAGTAGCGAGTAATTAATTTGCGGCGAAAGAGAGCTAGTTGCCCACGTATCTAAGACATCTTTATCCTGTATATACGTTTTTCCATTCCTAAAAATTACATCACTCTCCACAGGTAATTCAGAGAATTCAGGTAGCAGGATACTGCCTGTTTCTTTTTCGTAATAAACCGGAACCCGCACACCAAGATACCTTTGCCTGGAAATACACCAATCCCATTTGAGCCCCTCAATCCACTGCTCTATTTTGACTCGCATTTTCTCAGGTAACCAATCAATCTCTTGGACCTTATTTTTCAGCTCTTCCTTGTGCTTTAGGATTTCAATGTACCACTGATATGTCGAGATAATCTCCAACTTTCCACCCGATCTTTCTGCACACTTAACACGATGAGTGATGTCTTCCTGTCTTGTTAAAAGACCTTCTTCCACTAACTTTTCCAACACATACTCGCGCGCATCTTCAACTTTTTTACCATCAAGTAGGTCTATTCTACCGTATCTATCAATTACCTCGACTAAAGGAAGATCATATTTTTGCCACCACTTGATATCCATTTCGTCACCAAAAGTGCAGCACATTACAAGACCCGTTCCCTTTTCAACTATAACGTCTGGATCAGCGATAATAGGAACTCTTTTGTTGAAGATTGGAGTAATAGCATACTTGCCTTCGAGATTTTTATAGCGCTCGTCAGAAGGATTATAGAGAAGCGCTACACATGCAGGAAGAAGTTCTGGTCTTGTTGTACCAACCTCAAGTTTTCTCGAATTTGTACAGGATGACAGCATACTGGACCACCTCTGCTCATGAGAATTGTCCCGGGTGAAATCACCTTTGCACGCCTCATTGACTTCTAAAGCATTGTCATCAGGGTTACCAACGACAGCGGAAACATTACCACTTGTCTTCTCCGAAGTTTTAATTGCAACCTCGCACTTACCCTGAATATCGGATTCTATACTAACGTCTCCATTCTCCTCACATAGGAAAAGAATGTAGTTCATCTTGGAGTTAAATTCTTTCTCCTCAACTTCGGCTTGCGCAATTGCTGTCTGATCCATTACATCCCAAAGTATTGGCATCTTCTTTCTATAGAGCAAGCCTTTCTCATATAGATACAGAAAGGACTCTTGTGATAGACGCTTACAGTCTTCACTGTTCGTTTGATAACTAAAATCCCAGTCAATACTTAAGCCTATGCTATCAAAAAGATCTTTGAATTCTTTAATCTTTTCTACTGAGATGGTCTCACATAGACCTATAAATTCCGTTCTATCAGACTTATAAGCTTTGACTTTACAGGACTTTTCAACAAGTCTCTCCGTTGGAAGACCATTATTATCGAATCCCAAAGAGTAAAAGACATTTTTGCCACGCATTCTCTGGTATCGAGCTATAAAATCGGTATGGCAATAGCTAAATACATGCCCAATATGTAGAGAGCCAGAAATGGTAGGTGGAGGTGTATCTATTGAGAAAATGTCCTTACATTGCGGAGAAAACTTGTATATCTCTTTCTCCTTCCATCTCGTCTTACAGTCACATTCGATCTGAGAAAAGTTATACCTATTTGCCAGCTTTATCATCACACTGAACTTGCCTCTCTTTCTTTCATGTTATCCAAGAAAGGAGAACTATTAAATCACCCTCTCTCCAACAACTCACTGAGTACACTCAGAATAACACGAGAATTTTCTATATTCTTGAGCAAAAGCTCTTTCTTTAAATGCAAAACTCGTGACTTAACAGCATATATAGGAAACAAAAATAGGTAACTGCTGTAAAGTATCATCTCCTAGGATAAGGTATTTCGGATAAAACAACACACAACAAAACCACCCTTTGACTTGAGAAACACCTGAAGTACAATCGTTTCGTACGATAAAAAAGACAATGGATTTTGAAACACAAGTAGTACTGCATAATCTAAAGAAGTCCGTCGAGGTAATCAGGAGGCAGCTTTGACATCGAAAAGAAGCACGCTCGCTTGGAAGAGATTCAAGCTCTGGTTGATTCCCCCACACTCTGGGAAGATCAATCCAGTGCGCAACTCTTACTAAAAGAGAAATCACAAATAGAGACAAGCCTGAAAGAATTCAAAGAACTCTCAATTCAGCTTGATGATCTCATCGAAATGATTGAGCTCGCGTCGAAAGGGGGTGAAGAGGAAGCAATGAAAGATCTCGAAAGAGATCTTCTGTCACTCAAAGAAAAAATACAAAAAAAAGAAATAGAGTGCCTTTTTTCAGGCGAGGCAGACGGTAATGATTGCCTTCTGGAAATACAATCCGGCGCAGGCGGAACAGAGAGTAATGATTGGGCAATGATGTTACTGAGAATGTATACGAGATGGGCAGAAATTTACCACAAATTTCAGGTACAGATTGTAGATAAAGTTGAAGGAGAGGAGACTGGAATAAAATCCTGCACGCTTAAGGTAATGGGAAAGAATGCTTACGGCTGGGCTAGAACAGAAACAGGAGTACATAGGTTGGTAAGAATTTCCCCATTTGACGCGAATGCAAAGCGCCACACAAGTTTTGCTAAAGTTTTTGTTTCGCCGTGCATTGAGGGTGAAATAAACATCAATATAGATGAAAAAGATCTAAAGATCGACACTTACAGAGCTTCCGGGGCAGGTGGACAGCATGTAAATAAAACTGAAAGCGCTGTTAGAATTACTCATTTGCCGAGTAAAATAGTTGTACAATCACAGAGCAGCAGGTCACAGCACCAGAACAAGGCGGAGGCAATGCAAATGCTAAAGTCCAGACTATATGAGATAGAGCTTCGTAAAAAAGAAGAGAAACTCAACGCTGCACGTAATGTGGAAGATTCTATTGGTTGGGGCTACCAGATTAGATCATACGTACTACACCCGTATCAGATGATAAAAGACCTTCGTACTGGACATGAGGTAGGAAACATCACCTCAATTCTTGACGGCGATCTGGACTCTTTTATTATCGCCACCATATCTAGCAATTTCTGAAGATTCACCTCCTAAAGGTCACTCCAGCTCTTCTCGATTCACTCACCTGAACCCAAGCTTGCAAAACTCGAGCCCGCAAATCTCTTAATAATTTTTACCAATAAAGCAAATTCTTTCTATTAGTTAGTACATGATAAGTATATTTTGCCATATTTGACATGTATATTTAATAATATTCTAATTAAAAAATATAGATAATATTCTTGTATATACTTATCTACACATGCTGGACCGTAAATTTAAAAATCTTGTAGAAACCCTCATCCAAACTGATATTTTCGGCTTGGATACAATAGTTGAGCTAAATCTATCCCTAAAAGAGCAGAAAGCGAAACTAAAATCCATGACCATGCAATTGAAAGAAGCAGAAAATTCATTCAACAGGGATTTTAGTGGAGAAATGGGCACGGCAAATGATCCTGAAGGACTCATACAAAGCGGGATAAGTTCACTGCTAGAAACACTCCAAGTCATCGTATTGTTTGCAAAACCTAACAAGACCGGAGATCCTATGATCCAGACAAAATATAGAGAAAACATTACCATACAGCTAAAAGAGGCTCACGAGAAATCTCTTAACGCACTAAGCAGATTACATCTATATAATGAAATTCCAACACACGAGAAAGCTGCTGAATATATACATAACATCTTTCAAGATTCAACAAGACTCGTAACTGATATCTTAGAAGAACCAAATAGAGAAAAACAAAGGGAACGGTACAAACAATACGAAAAAAAGGCCGAGGATAATCCCTTAACCTCCTTTCTTGCAATTACAGCACCTAACATCTATAGGACAGCAATAACAAATACACTTACTGAGGCAAATTCTACACTAGAAAGTAGAGACCTTCAAAAACTTATTGAAGACACAATCGAGGGTGAGACAGCCAAAACAGAAAAAGTAGTTCAGATACTTGGAGAACACGCAGAGAGACATGGTAAAAAAGGAAGCACAACAAAAGAGCTGGGTATAAATGTAGTAAAATCAATAACTCAGATTGAGGCTTTAACCAGAACAACTGTAGTACAACACATCGCAGCGCTTATCCGGGTAAACCCAAGATTCTCAGTTGAGCCAGTCAACCGTAAACAAAAAAGTGAGAACAAGTCAGAATGGTTATTGAATTTTATTAAGAAAAAAATTGTTCAGTTTAAAGAAGTAATTTTTACTACAAAAAAGCCCATCTCCCCGCACGAAAAACTAGCCAAAAAAGAAAATCTTTTCTATATTGAGTTAAAAAAGCAACTTTTATACGAAGAACCAACTAAAACTACATCAGAGGGCAAAAATATCCTTAAAGAAGAAATCATACCATCTCTCACTGCACCAGAAAGAAATCCCTTAATAGAAGAAACAACTATTACTGCACCAAAAAATGGTGGCGTTTCTGAAAATCAAGAAACGTCATTTTCTAGCACATTAAAAAGGGAAGCTTCTACGCAAAGCACTAACAACTTTGTGCAACAGAAAAAGGATACTGAAACTCAGACAGAGAATAAAAAAGATGCTTCAACTCAGACAGAGAATAAAAAAGATGCTTCAACTCAGACAGAGAGTAAAAAAGACGCTTCAACTCAGACAGAGAGTAAAAAAGATGCTTCAACTCAGACAGAGAGTAAAAAAGATGCTTCAACTCAGACAGAGAATAAAAAGGATGCTTCAACTCAACCAAGATCTGACATTGTCGCTTGCAGCATTCGGAAAGCAGCAGAAACTTTACAACATCAGAAGTAAGCAATACTTCTCTGGTTTTTAACTTCTGCTCTAGCTCGGGCAGGATAACATAAAGAGGATATTTACATGAAAAAATAAAACCATCTTTTCTTCTGCAAGGACTTTTTGTGTACCTATGCTTAATTAACATCTAGACAAATTAGTAAATATCTATATTAGGATACTATATTTTTATTAAGAATTTTATCCTAGTATGTTAGGAAATTTACTGATTTAGATACGCGATGCAGAGTGTTCGTTATGCACCTTTCCTAACTGGAGAATTTTCAGAGGCACTATACTCAATAGCACAAATAAGCTCCTTATTGATTCGAGCCATACAGCAAAGGAGAGCACCCCTTGCTGAACAGCAGGCTCTATTAGAGGAAGCGCTTGCTCTCCACAGTGAGTTTGCTGCTGAACAGTCAAAACTCAAAGAGTTAGGTAATCCTGATAGGCGAGAGATTGTTAAGTGTCGTGATGGACTTCTCAAGTGTCTTAAACAATGTGTAAAACACATTAAACCAAATGAAAACGGTACTCCTCCTCTTTCCAGGAAAAAAGCGGCACACATAGCAGATATGCTTCAAGGGACCTGCTTCCAATTTGTAGGGACCTTAGCACAGGGCGCGCCCCATCTACCAAAGGTTGTACGTGAGATATTAAGCGTCATGCTACTAGATCATGCAGGGCTTGTGCAAAGGGCTGTAAACGCAGAGACTGCTTCCGAGTTAGCGACAATAATGGAAGATGCCGTACGTGGAGCGCTGATGACGACGAGGGCGGCGATGTCAGGCCATTTCGTACTTGCTCTGGAGCAACAGGTAGCAACTACTCCAGGCCTCACTCCAACACCAGGCCATGGCCATGAACGCGAGAGAGCGCTGCTCTACGATTTGCTTACAAATACCAATGAATCGCTGAGGCAGAGTGTCACTGCCTCTATTCACATGGCGCGCCCAAATCTAGAGGAGGAGGTAGCACAGGAAATGGAGAGAAGTTCGGAAGAACAGCAGGAAGTAGAAACATCTGCTGAGCAGGAATCCAGTGTGGAAGAACTTACCTCCGATGAAAGAGCTGAGATTGAGACAGATCCAGAAATGCCTCCCCTTGAGGGGTCTGAGGAGGATCTTTCTGCAGACGTAGAAGCTCAAGCAACCGAAGCTAGTCCAACCGAAGGTGCTGAACAAGAGGAATCAACACCTTCAGAACCTTCAACACCTGAGGATCAAGAGGTGTCTGAGATACTCTACGCTGCGGAAAAAGCGGTTACGCAGGAAGACAAAAAAGCAACACCTGATCCGGAACAAATACCAGAAAATAAAAAAAGAAAGCTTGCCACGAAACGCGCAGTACTACCTTCAGAAAAAAAAGGTGAAGAAGAGAAGCAAAGAACAGAAGGAGAAGGAACTCAAACACCTGGCTTTCTTGACAGCTTATTACTAAGGGCTCTCGACTTGGCCGGCGCCATTACGCGCACCCTACTGAATTTTATACAGCAAGTCGTAAGTGGGGAGTTTGTTAGGAGAATGTTTCAAAGAAGTAGTTCCTCCGAGCCAGAGTCACAAGCTACTAAAGAGGGACAAGACCCTCAACGGGAACAATCAGCTCAACTTAAGCCTGACACAGCAGAAAAAACATCACACACTGCAGTACCTGATCCCCAAGCTTCCACTAAATCACCTAAGACATTCACATATGAAAGAACTAGGCTGACTAGATCCTTCTCCGAAAGTGACCTCACGAAACATAGTAAACCTGCAACGCTGGATGAATTATTAAAATCAATACCAGTTCAGGAAAGAGTATCTGGTAAAGGTACACAAGAGCAAGCAACTAGCAAAGGTGATAGACCTATCCCTCCTCCACCTCCATTACCTGATCCCATTGCTACAACAACACCTGAGGTGGTTGTACGCCGTCCAATAACGCAAGAGCATAGACCATCACCTGTTGACCAGATGATGGTCGAACTGCAAGCACGACTTCAGGCAGGAAGTGGGCTAAAACCAGCAACGCCACGTGCTCCTTCACCGAAGGCGATTGAAAGACAGATAGCTCCTACTCCGCGAGAACAACTGATGCAGCAGCTTTCTCAAGTACTCGCACAAAGAAGTTCTAGGTCGCCAAGTCCAACTCGAGAAAGTTCTAGCACTCCTTCACCAGAGCCATGCACACCACCAAGCGCTGACTCACCAGCAGCCCCATCCGAGACACAATATCACACACCTACTCCACCAAGCCCTGAAACTATCCCAGTAGCACAACTAGCTGTAGCGGCCGCGGGTTTGGAAGGCGTCAAATCACATGGAACAGCGCCAGAAGGCTCAGTCAAAGCGCCTGGAACTGGAGGCACAGATGTGAAACCAGAATCACCTCAAAGGTGATTCTGGATGTATTGGAGGCGAAACATTTGGCCTCCAATAATAGCTACGGCGCACGTATAAACAATGTATATTTACAGATTATTCGATAAAACAAGGCTTACACTTAAAGAGCACGCAAACTAGCAGAGAGTCTGGTACACTGAAATGGATTCGCGTTCGCACAACCGATAAGCTGCTAAAATATCCAACACAAGCAAAGTGAATTTGCGTTGGAATACCATGTAAACTAGCAAAATATCCAACACACTAAAGAGTAGAAAAATTATTTCTGTACTATGTATGAACAATAACGTTTAAAATAAGGGTACGATTATTCCCTCGGAATTATAGAACGCACTTTCATAAACGCAGTGAAGATACAGGTACTTCCAATAGAAATAATAAATGAGATCGCCGCGGGTGAAATCCTCGAGAAGCCTGCCAACGCTGTTAAGGAACTCGTTGAAAATGCCATAGATGCGGGCTCGACAAGTATCAAAATTGAGCTAGAAGAGGTAGGCAGGAATCTCATTCGTGTCACCGATAATGGTTTGGGAATCCCAAAAGAGGACCTACCTCTAGCAATAGAGAAGCATGCAACATCAAAACTGAATACAAAGGATCTTTATGATATTAATTACCTAGGTTTTCGAGGAGAAGCCTTACATTCAATCGCGGTCACTTCCGAGATGAAGATTGCCTCCTGTTTCAATGGAGACGGGTACGTCATCGATGCTCAGACAAAAGAAATAAAACCTCATCATATAAAATGCGGTACGGTGGTTGAAGTAAGGAAACTTTTTCACAATATACCGAATAAACTGCGTTTCTTGAGAAGTGAAAAGACAGAACTCTCGTCCATAACTGAGCTCTTAAATAGGCTAGCCCTAGTAAACCCTAGTATTGCGTTTGAACTCATATCAAATGGTAGGCAGGTACTGGATTACCAAGCTACAACCCCACTAAAACGGATGGAACAGCTAAAAGTCTTGGGCAAGGAATTTGTCGAGAACATGATCCATATTAAGCACACAAACGATGGCATCTCCGGTGAACTATTTTTAGGGTTACCTACTCTCACTCAAAAGAAAAATAACAGTCTTATTTTTGTGAACGGTAGGCCGGTAAAGGACGGCCTAATTTCGTCTGTAATGAGGCATGCATATAACGATTACATCCCAAAAAATACATACCCAATTGCTGTTGTTTTCATCAGGATTCAGAACAACGATGTAGATGTCAATATCCATCCCAATAAATCTGAAGTAAAATTCCGCGACCCTCAGGTAATTAGAAAATTTCTCCTTTCAGTGACCAGTAAGAACCTGACACAATGTAGCCATAGTACCTCCACAACCGTTGCAAACCGTGCATTTGAGAGATTTAATCAACTAGTCGAAAAGCAAAGCAATTTTCACAACGAAACTGGATCAAAAATAACAAGAAATCATTCGCTTTACCTACCTGAAGAGAGAAAAGTGACTGTACAGCCAGAAGAATGTGCAAAACAATTTGAGCATAAAACAAATCTGGATTTTGATCATACGCAAAACAACCAAGAGCCATTTCACTTTTCAACGGACCCATTGGAGGAATCACTCTCCATGATAAATAACAAAAAAACTCCTGATGGGTATCCGAACAAACTTCCGTTAGGACAGCAACAAAGCCCTTCCTCAAGCTCCTTACATGAAAAGCAAAACACTTCGTTCTTGCAGCAACAAGTAAGGAAGACAAACCGTTGCGAGCAGCTGCAAGATGAGAAGCACTTCGAAACTTTCGGAAAGTTTAAGTGCCAGATACACGGGACTTTTATAATCACAGAAACAGAGAACGAAATGATTATAATAGATCAGCACGCAGCACACGAACGTATACTGTATGAACAGATGAAGAATAGCATTACTTCACCTGGGCAAAACTTACTAATAGCAGAGTTCATACCACTTAGCGAAAGAGTAGTCGAGATACTGTCTCTCAACGGAGAAAAGCTCAAGGAAATCGGTTTAGTAGTCGAGCGCGTCAGTCATTGTGCCGTCATGGTAAATTCGCTACCTGAAGTATTTAAAAACACACCCACAAACGAACTAATAGAAGAAGTCGCTTCCCTGCTAGAAGAAGACATTGAGCCCAGGACGCTTCTTGAAAGAATATATGCAAATATAGCATGCAAAAGAGCTATAAAGGCAAACCATAATCTCACAAGAGAAGAAATAGAAGAGCTATTAAAACTTATGGAGAATATTCCACATACAGGCCAGTGTAATCACGGACGCCCTACGCATATTCGTCTTCCGAGGAAAGAGATTGAAAAACTATTTCTCCGTTCTTGAAGTACGCAAAAAAAACTTGTCAGCAAATCATCCGCTATAGTGACACAAGAATGAAAGAGTCCGAAATTGCACTTAACCACAATTGATACATGCGCTTTAAGACCTTCAAAAAGAAAGAACGGCTTCCACTAAGCTGTATCATAACGTTTCTTAGAATGGATCTATTTGTCGTATGACCGAAACATATGAATACGTAGCATCTATACCGGGAACAATCCGTAGACGAGAGACTTTCTCTATAATCCTGAATTAATGGCACAGTCAACAGCTGTTTTACTCTTCTCTCTAAGGAGACCTAATTTAAAGAAGAGTTTTTCGTCTCTCTGTGGGTCAGAGTTGGCAGATGTAAGAAGCTTTTCGCCATAGAAAACGGAATTTGC
Source organism: Neorickettsia findlayensis (assembly GCF_009856525.1). Classification (NCBI taxonomy): domain Bacteria; kingdom Pseudomonadati; phylum Pseudomonadota; class Alphaproteobacteria; order Rickettsiales; family Anaplasmataceae; genus Neorickettsia; species Neorickettsia findlayensis. The sequence goes on from NZ_CP047224.1 coordinate 534,992, forward strand.
ACCTGCAATAAAACACAAAGCTTGTAATTCATCCGACATGCTTTCCCTCCCTGCAGAGAGCCTTACATAAGATTTAGGAAACATAATCCTGGCAAGCGCAATAATCCTTACGAAATCTAAAGGATCAACGGCATTCTTTCCCTCTAGCGGGGTCCCTGGAATTGGGATGAGCTTGTTTATGGGTATTGATTCAGGCGGAAAACTCAGGTGGGAAAGCTCAACAAGCATCTTTATACGGTCTTCATTGCTCTCACCCATCCCTAAAATACCCCCGGAGCAAATCTTCAAACCAGCTTTAGCGACATTCTTTAAGGTTTCTATTCTGTCGCCGAAGCTTCTAGTAGTGATTATTTTAGAATAGTATTCTTGTGAAGTATCAATATTGTGATTGTAAAAATCCAAACCAGCTGCTTTAAGAGAAACAGCTTGCTCAAGAGAAAGAAGACCTAGCGAAGCACAGGTTTCTAATCCGAGCTTCTTGATTCCGGAAATCATTTTACAGACTATGTCCAAATCTTTTCCGCGTGGACCGCGCCAGGCAGCGCCAATGCAGAATCTCGTAGCACCGAGCTCAACCGCTCTCTCCGCTGCTTCAAGTACTTTTTCAACTTTCATTACAGGCTCCTTTTCCAGTCCTGTTTTATAGTGCGCAGACTGCGGGCAGTAAGAACAATTCTCTGGACATCCACCAGTCTTAACACTAAGCAACATAGAAAGCTGGACCTGATTATGCGGGAAATTTTCTCTATGCACACGCTGAGCAGAATAAAGAAGATCTAAAAAAGGAAGGTGGAATAACTCCTCAGCTTCGGAGAATTGCCAAACTTTCGTCATAATATCCGCAGAACTCGGCACCATTGTACCACCCTCGTTAGAAGAAATGAATCCTCGCTGTGTTTGAGGGTGTACAAACAACTAGTTCAATATTTCTAGATATTATTTCTATCACGTAAACCAGTTTCTATACAAAAGTCTAGTTTGAACTATTCAGAACACCCTATTAAACTCGCCTAAAAGCAAAGGGCCCTGATCCTAATTCTTAAAGATCACACTATTATCTTTACCTACATCAATTCCCGATTACTTAGACTGTTGCCATCAGAAACTGAACCTAATAAAGCATTAGAGCTTCCAACCGTTCCACATAGCACCAACAACACTCATCATTGCTAATCGAAACACACCTTTTAACCGTCTCTTTGCCAAGGAAGTGAATCTGTAAATTGTAAATAGTGTATTATCCCCTCAGATGACAGAGAGCATTTTTAAAATTCACCTCCTACAATACAAGCAGTCCAGTGCTGCCACAGTAAATTCATTTTATGAAAACGTATCATGTGGTCGCAAAACGATCATAAGTAAAAGTGACATTTGCGAAGAAACGACTGTAGAATTACCCAAATCAATTGAAAATCTCTAATTCTTTATGGGAGAGGTTTCAGACAATATATTATCTTGCTACGCAGATTTTCTTACACAAAGAAGGACAAAGAATCTTTATCGCAAGCTTGAGACGTGCACAAATGAAAGGGATTACATTAATTTCTCATCAAACGATTACCTTGGCTTGAGTAAATCTAGGGAGGCATTAGAGGCTGCCTACTTGTATGGTTTCAAGGGTGGGATCGGTGCAACTGGATCAAGGCTTCTCTCAGGAAACAACGAAATTTTTAAAGAACTTGAAGAACGAATCGCAAAGGACAAAAATACCGAAGCTGCTTTGGTAATGGGTTCAGGTTTTCAAACAAATGTAACGGTGCTTTCCAGTCTTCTCGATAAATCTGTTCTTGGTCAAAGAGCAATTGTTTTCTTCGATAGGTTGAATCACTCCAGCCTGTACCACGCAATACTTCTTGCTGGTGCAGAAATGGTCCGCTATACGCACTGCAATATGGAAGATCTTTCCCGATTAATGGAAAGATACTCTACGGACAAACGCCCAAAATTCGTAGTGACGGAGACATTATTCGGAATGGATGGCGATGTGCAAGATATAGGACGCATACTTACTTTAACACATCAACACAAGGCGGTGCTGTACCTAGACGAAGCTCATGCTACAGGTATCCTTGGAAAAAATGGATACGGTCTCTCAACTAACTTTGACCTTTCGGGGATCACGCATGTCGTCATGGGAACATTTAGTAAAGCAATTGGGGTCTTCGGAAGCTATATCGCATCTTCTACATTGATAAAAAACTACCTAATCAACAAATGCCCTGGCTTGATATATTCAACCGCACTTCCACCCATGTTGCTCGGTGCAATAACGAAAGCATGGGAAACAGTAGCACTCTTAGATGAAGAAAGAAAAATACTCCTAGAAATGGCAGATAAAGTAAGAGAGTTTCTCAACCAAGAAGGATACAATACCGGAAATTCAACCAATCACATAATTCCCATTATACTTAGAGAAGAAGAAAAAGTACTCGAAGCAAAGAAAAAACTTCTCGAAAAAGGAATAATTGTTTCTGCTGTGCGCCCACCAACTGTACCTCTGAACACGTCGAGAATTCGGATAGCACTATGTACATTCCACACTAATGATGACATTGCTCGCCTTATTCAAGGCATAAAAAGCATTAAAAACCTACTCGAGGACACTACATGAGTAAGAAAGTAATACTCTTATGTCACGGTTGGGGTTTCGATCAAAAATTTTGGTCACCGATGATACAGCTCTTTGCAAAAGATGAGATCAAACTACTTAACTTAGGATACTTCGGGACTGAGATCACTGACCAAGTGATAGAAACAGATACAAATTACGTGGGAATAGGCCATTCGCTTGGGATGGCAAAACTCATCCTGCTTTTTGGAAACAGACTCAACCGCATCATAGGCATCAACGGTTTTGTAAACTTCCTAGGAAAGAACACCAAGTTACGAAATAAGAGAACATATGAGCTCACAAAGATGCTTCAAGCTTTCAAACACGACCCACATGGTACGTTGCAAAATTTCCACATAAGGGCCCTTAAAGATGCTAAAGACATTCAAAAGCAACTCCCAAGCGGCAAAATGGATATACAAAAACTTCTTACCGACTTAGAGAATTTGACGTCGCCTATCTCAGTACCAGAGATACCAACACTTATTCTAGGTAGCATCTCGGATCGCATCGTGCCGGTGGAAATTCTATATGACAACTTTTCCAATCACGAAATAATACTTTTTGAAAGAGGCGGACATAATTTAATAGGCTCACTACCGTCTTCAACCTATGGCTTGATAGAGAGATTTCTGCGAATTTAACGTAGGTTTCACTTTTAAAACTGCACCGTCGCATCGCTGACTTCTACGACAGTTGCTTACAGTTTTACAATATCAAAGTGAAGTAGAAAGCTAGATCACATTTTTTACGTGTCTAGAGATAACTAAAAACGTGACCACGAAACTATCCCAAACATTACTGAGTATTTTGAAAAAAATTCACCATACGCATGTTTTAAAACTTTCCTCAAGTGATATGCGTTGAACCCAGCTGGCGAATAGTTAGAACCAAGTTGTCTCATATACCTTATAAACTCCTTTGGTGAGGCAAACCGCATATCGAAATTGCACACTTCCCAAGTAAATAATGTCGGGGAAGTATCCATTATCGCTAACTCTACTTCTTCGGATGAAAGATAGTGTAATCCTGGCGACGGTAAAGAAAGTTCGTGAAAGAGTCTACTCCACTCGTATAGTGAAGGCTGAACAAGTATCGAAAATGCAAATGCTTTGCTCAGTCTACAGGCACTCTTCAAGACTGTTACGGGGTCTGAACTCCAGTGTATTGCCATACTGGAAGCAATGAGATCAAATACGGAAAATTTGACTTTCAACATATCACCCAAGATTGTAGATACATTTTCTCCGACCGTTTCTCTCGCACGATCAAGCATGGCATACGATATATCATTCATCGTATAAGTAGCATAAGGAAACTCCGAGAGTAACAATCTTGTCAAGCAACCAGTCCCAGCACCAATATCCAGCACGGATGCCGGTACGAAATGCGGGAGCCTCTCTCGTAGCATTGCAACCAACTTGTAACAACACTCTTTTTGTATTTTTGCCACGAGGTCGTAAGAACAACTTGCTCTACTAAAGTTTGCTGCTACTTTATCGTTCTGTATGTCTGGCATCTACAATCAGTAAGTGGCATATGCAATCATATCACTTGATCTGTTTTCTATGTACTTGGAAAAGCACTACACAGAGCAGCAACCGTAAACACCGTGCATAACTCCAGTGAGATCCCTTCATCTTCATATACCAATTACAGGATGTACAGTTGGGTAATAAAGTTCAAATGCAGAGAAATACAACTCACTCCTCACGATTGTCAGTGAATTAGCATTGCGTGAAAAAACATCATAGCACGTCTCCACACATTGGCATCTTAAACACAAAATCGCTTACGGAAGCCAAACATTTACAAATTCAAAAAGCAACAACTAATATCGCTCGCTTGTGAGTGCATAAAATATATAATATAGATCTACGAAGCCTCACGTGTTTCGGCATCAACCATTACGGCATGAGAGAAAGTAGATATATGTTAGGACGTCCGAAACAGCTTTAGCGAATCACAAGCGAGGACATATTGAAGTACTAACACAGTGTAATTTATATAAACAAGCGATTCTCTGTATTAGCTGAATGAAACATGGCTATCTTTGTCACTGGAACAGATACAAATGTTGGCAAGACAATAATAAGCAGTTGGATATGTTTGCACCTGGGCTGGGATTATTTTAAGCCGATACAAACCGGAAATAGTAGCGACAACGGATTTATTTTCAGTATTACGGGCGTGCCAACCTATGATTCGATTTTTTCCTTCCCTGAGCCAATTGCACCACATGTCGCGGCTAAGATAAACGGAAGACCAATTGATATTTTTAAGATTCAGCTACCTAAACACAGGAAGGGCCTTGGCGAAAAAATACACTCTATTCCAACCATAGAGCACGAGCAAAGCAAATTCATCAGCGCAGCTACTCAAGTAAAGGACCGGGAAAAGGAAAATAACAACGTTGTTATCGAGGGTGCTGGAGGAGTCCTTGTACCATTACAGGAAAACGGAATTAAAATGGTGGATCTAATTCAACACCTAAAAGTACCAGTAATAATTGTATCGCGCTCTACTTTAGGCACAATTAATCACACTTTACTTACTCTTGAAGCACTGCGGGCTAGAGAAATAAAAGTTCTCGGCGTAGTAATAAACTCAACGTGCGAGGACTTTTTGGAATACAATTCGAAAGCAATAGCAGAATACGGTTCGACCAAGATCTTAGCCACTTTTCCGCACTTAAAAGAAGTAACCAGAGATAGCATCCTCAGCATACAGATGCATGATTCGATGAAGGCACTGCTGAAATCACACTAAAACGCAAAAATTTTTCACTGCTTTAATGACTCTTAAAGCGAGATATTTTTGCATGCATCATACAAAATTCGAGCCACATGAATTATTACTTCAAACGAACAAATTTTCACTTCTTTAAAATATTAAGCTAACTTGTGTTTAAACAGTGACAGTAGTAGAATCCGTACGAAACCACCTGCACAGCCATATTTGAGATATGCATCAACATAATAAAACAGCCACCTTAGCTGGAAGGGATAAGAGCATCATTTGGCATCCACTTACACAAGAAAAAACTTCTTCTCCATCAATAGCAATAATTAAGGGAGAGGGTGAGTACTTATATGACGAGCAGAACAAAAAATATTTGGACCTTATATCGAGTTGGTGGGTAAACCTACATGGCCACGCTAATCCAGTTATCGCACGTGCAATATATGAACAGGCTCTGAAACTTGAACAAGTAATTTTTGCCGGTTTTACGCACGATCAAGCTGTCCAACTATGCGAAAACCTTAAAGTAGAATTACCTGAGAACCTTACGAGATTTTTTTTCTCTGATAACGGATCTACATCGGTTGAGGTGGCGTTAAAAATCGCATTGCAGTTCTGGAAAAACTCAGGTGAAAAGCGACGGGATATTTTTATCTCATTTGATAAGGGCTATCATGGGGATACTGTCGGTGCGATGAGCCTGGGAGCCTCATCTGGCTTTTTCGATCAATATAAGAAAATTCTATTCGAAGTAGCTCATGTACCTTTCCCTGCAACCTGGGAAAACGACCCAGATGTAGAGAGAAAGGAAAAGGCTTCATTAAACGCAGTCCGAAACCTTCTAGAAAAAAATTTAAACCGAGTAGCAGGTTTCATAGCTGAACCACTAGTACAAGGGGCTGGAGGTATGCGGATGTGCCGACATAAGTATCTAGAGCAGTGTGTAGAGTTGTTCAGAGAATATGGGGTACTCATCATATTTGATGAAGTCATGACTGGCTTTTATCGTACAGGCAAAATGTTCGCTCTGGATTACATTCCTACCAAACCAGACATTTTATGTCTCTCAAAGGGCTTAACAGGTGGCTTTTTGCCACTTTCACTCACAATTACAAGTGAGAGAGTATACAACGCATTCTTATCTGATGACTTTAGCAGTGCACTAATTCATAGCCACTCTTATACTGCAAATCCACTAGGCTGCGCAGCTGGTATTGCCTCCCTAGAATTACTAAAAAGTACAAGCACGCTCGACAAAATTGCTCACATTGAACAACTACATAGGAATTTCATTTGTGATCTGAAACTTGCGTTACGAGAAGTGATTAAAGCAGAAAGGGTTTGTGGAACCATTGTAGCATTCAATCTCTTTTCAGAAGAGTGCAACTACAGTCACGTGATCGCAGCAAAACTAAAAGAAATATTCATGAAAGAAGGACTACTGATAAGACCACTCGGAAATACGATTTACTTAATGCCGCCTTACTGCATCTCTGAGAAAGTCCTTAAAGAAACATATTGGAAAATCATAGAGCTAATTAGCTCTGTTACAGCCTCTTTTGCGTAGTTGCATCTTTCATATAGTTGCGCTGGTAACACTGCAAGAACTTACTTTTTTCACATTTAATGGATTTGTCTATTGCGATTTCCATTTATACGTCACACAGTTGTCTTCCTAACATAGCTGCCGAATCGCCATCCATAGATACTTGGACTTCCCTATAACGAAAATTTTGCGTACTATTAAGTCTTATTTGGGTGGTTAGCTCAATTGGTTAGAGCACTTGCTTGACGTGCAAGAGGTTGTTGGTTCGAGTCCAGTACTACCCAGTCGCATTTATTTGTGAGGCATTCATACGTTCAACAGAAGATAAAGTGTAGAGCTTTGTTTTCTGCTTTGTTGCAACAAAGCAACGTACCTTTTAGGTGAGGAGTAGTTTTGTTTGAAATCGTTAACAAGGCTTTTGAAGATATTGATAAGATAGAAATCCTCTTACAGTTGGGCGTAAATGTGATGGAGCAGAGTCAAATCAAAAATCAGCTCTTATCATTGGAGAAAAAGATCGATGAAATATGTCGTTTGGATCTTCCGGAGAAGCTCAAGCTTGATCTAATAGCAGCGTTAAAAAAGTTGCTAAGAAAAATACATTTATCTTAAATAATAAAAAATAACCCCTTATGTTGAGTGTAGGTTTTTGTTCTTGTGCAGGAGAGAGATATGATAAAAGTAAATTTTGTAATATTATAAATTAGTAAAATAAGAATATTGTTTCATTAATCTTACTTTTACTCAACTTATCTGCGAGTATTACCATTATCAGTACGTTTGTGATATTAAAAATCTTCTATTCGTGTTGTATAATAAGCCAAATCTTTAGGATCGACGTTGTTTTATGCAGAAGCTTGTTTTAATACTCATTTTTCTGTTTCCAGTTTTCGCTTTTGGTGAACAACTTGGACAACCCCATGAATGGCAACTTGGATTCCAGCGATCAGCTAGCCCTGTGATGGACTATATCAATGACTTCCATAATCTGATGCTGATAATCATGGTTTGCATTGCCGCTGCGGTTAATGCTCTTCTTCTATATACTGTCATCCGGTTTAATAAGAAGAGAAATCCGTCTCCCTCTAAGACATCACACAACACTTTGCTGGAGATTGTGTGGACGGTGATACCGGTGCTTATCGTGTTAGGTATCTCTGTTCCTTCCTTGAAGGTGCTAAAGTACGAGGAGCATATTCCAGATGCGGAAATGACAGTCAAAGTTATTGGACATCAATGGTATTGGACATACAACTATCCCGATCACAATGAAATTACTTTTGACAGCAATTTGAAGCATGATTTAGATGAGGGTGAGCCTCGATTACTAGCTGTGGATAATAACCTCGTCTTACCTATTGATACGACAGTAAGGATTCAAATCACTTCTGATGATGTAATACACAGTTGGGCAGTACCATCACTTGGAATAAAAAAGGATGCGGTCCCTGGAAGACTAAATGAGACCTGGGTTCGCATTAACAAGGAAGGTACTTATTACGGACAGTGCTCTGAGCTTTGCGGTATACTCCATGGTTTTATGCCTATAGCTGTGACTGCTGTAAGCAAAGAAGCATTCGAGGAATGGGTTACTCAAGCGAAGGATAGTTTTTAGTTTTGGAGATTAGTTAAGGTTAATTATTGTAATTGTTATGGATAAACACTCAGAGGTCCCTAGGGGCATAAGGCGCTGGCTTTTTTCGACAAATCACAAAGACATAGGTACGTTGTACATTATTCTTTCTATAGTTGGGGGAATTGTAGGTGGGCTTTTCTCGTTGATGTTACGTGCACAACTTGCACACCTAGATGTCTTTATGGGTAACTATCAACTCTATAACGTATCTATAACTGCTCATGCAGCGGTTATGGTGTTCTTCATGCTTATGCCAGCACTTATAGCTGGATTTGGAAACTGGTTCGTTCCACTCATGATCGGAGCACCAGATATGTGTTTTCCAAGGCTGAACAACATCAGTTTTTGGATACTCTTTTTCTCATTAGTGATTATCGTCATGTCTGCACTTATTGGCGAAGGACCGGGTACAGGTTGGACATTTTATCCACCACTTTCAGGAATTCATTTTCACCCTGATGTATCCATTGATTTAGCAGTTTTCGGTTTGCATTTAGCTGGTATTTCATCAATTCTCGGGGCTATCAACTTTATTGCAACTATACTAAACATGCGTGCACCAGGCATGACATTGTTCAAGATGCCGCTTTTTGTGTGGTCCATTTTCGTCACATCTGTACTAGTGCTCATAGTGATGCCGGTTCTAGCTGGTTGTCTTATGATGTTGCTCACCGACCGTAACTTAGGTACAGCTTTTTTCGAGGTCGCAGGCGGAGGTGATCCACTTCTTTTCCAGCATTTGTTTTGGTTTTTTGGCCATCCAGAAGTTTATATTATTATCCTTCCTGCGTTTGGTATTGTTAGTGAAGTTGTGTCCACCTTTTCGCAAAAACCGGTTTTTGGTTACAAAGGTATGGTCGCCGCAATGGCAGTCATTGGCATAATTGGTTGTTTTGTATGGGCTCACCACATGTTTGTTACAGGTATTAATTTCAACGCCCTAGCCTACTTCACCATTGCAACAATGCTAGTTGGTGTTCCCACAGGCATAAAAGTCTTTAGTTGGATAGCAACAATGTGGGGTGGCTCAATAGATCTTAAAGCACCTATGCTTTTCGCTATAGGATTTATGTTCTTGTTTGTTATTGGCGGTGTTACAGGTATTGCACTTTCGAATTCCGCGTTAGATAAGGCTCTGCATGACACATACTATGTTGTTGGACATTTTCACTATGTGATGTCAATTGCAGCACTGTTCGTCGTATACAGCGCCTTCTATTACTGGATTGGTAAAATGTCAGGGAGGCAATACAATGAGTGCTTTGCCAAAATCCATTTTTGGATTACGCTCATTAGCGTAAATGTGATATTCATACCACACCACTTTTTAGGTCTAGCAGGTATGCCAAGAAGGATACCTGATTATCCGGATGCATTTATTCCATGGAACTATGTTTCTTCTTTTGGTGCGGTGCTTGGGTTTGGATCAGCATTGTTTTTCGTGTTTATAGTTTTTCATACACTTTACAAAGGAAAAAAATGTGAGGCCAATCCTTGGGGTGGCAAGACTCTTGAATGGACTGTATCATCCCCTCCTCCGTTTCACTCATTTAAGAAGCAACCTGTAATAGAATAGCGTTGGCAAGGTGTTTCGGATTGTATCTAAGATTGATTGGCTGACTGTGAGGGCGTATTTCGCCCTCCTAAAGCCTCGTGTTGTCAGTTTGGTCACTTTTACAGCAGTGGCTGGTGCTATGCTTGCGTATTTTTCTGGATATTATGCACCTTTTTTTTCGGTATTCACTGCTATTTTTTGCACTGCTGTAGGTTCTGGCGCGGCCGGCGCATTGAATATGTATTATGATCGTGATATAGACGCGATCATGAGCCGGACAAGCAGAAGGCCTATCCCCCAAGGTAAGATTTCACCAGGAGCGGCATTAATCTTCGGACTAGTGCTCTTTGCGTTGTCTGTGCTACTAATGGAGTTAGCAGTGAATCACTTATCCGCCGTTCTCTTGTCCATAGCAGTGTTTTACTACTCTGTGATTTACACGGTCTACTTGAAGAGACGTACACCTCAAAATATCGTCGTAGGGGGTGGAGCTGGAGCATTTCCGCCGATGATCGGATGGGCAGCTGTAACTAATCATATCGGCGTAGAAAGTTTAGTTCTTTTTTTAATAATATTTCTCTGGACGCCCCCGCATTTTTGGGCATTAGCATTAAAGAACTCAAGTGAATATGAGGCCGCTGGAATCCCTATGTTGCCGGTTACCTCTGGAGTCAAGGCAACAAAAATGCAAATATTGTGTTACTCTATCCTTTTATTTATAACCTCAATCTTACCGTACCTTCTAAGATTCTCTGGTGTGACCTATGTGATCGTGACCCTCATACTTGGATTTGTCTTTTTGTATTATGCGATTAATGTTTATCTAGACGAGAAGAAGTGTATGAAGTTATTCTATTACTCCGTGTTATACTTGTTCCTGCTTTTTGGAACATTGATTCTTGATGCTGCTTTGTCCACGGCATTTGGTGTGGTTATTTAATTTTCTGTAGACAGATGGTAGATAAGAAAAGAAGAGATTTCATAGTTACAACTACGGTTGCTTTTGGTGCTGGCGGCGCTATTGCTGCTACCTGGCCCTTACTTAAGTCGTTTGGTCCCTCCGCGGATGTGCTTGCGACAGCAACAAGAGAAGTGGATATAAGCAGTGTGGAGCCTGGTCAGAGTGTGAAGGTTCTATGGCAAGGGAAACCGGTCTACATAAGGAACAGGACAGAAGAAGAAATAAAAATAGCGCAAAACGCCGATCTTGCTTCTCTTAAAGATCCTGAACTTGACGCCGTACGTGTAAAACCGAACAAGGAAAATTGGCTTGTAGTAGTTGGCGTGTGTACGCACCTTGGGTGTGTACCTCTTAGTAATGCCAATGGAACCTTCTTCTGTCCTTGCCACGGATCGCACTATGATACTTCTGGCAGGGTTGTTTCCGGCCCAGCACCAACCAATCTTATTGTGCCGGATTATTATTTCATCAACGATACAACAGTGATAATAGGAGCAAAAGAAAAAAATGTCTGATACTGAAAGTACCCTAAAGGAAAATTCTGGTGTTATAGGATGGATAGAACATAGGTTACCTGTCTTCTCGTTCTTGAGGGAGTTTCTTGTTGATTACAGAGCACCAAAGAACCTAAGTATTTTTTGGAATTTCGGTATATTGGCTGCGTTATCATTGGGAATCCAGCTTCTTACGGGAATATTTCTAGCTATGCATTATGATCCGAATGCTGCCAATGCGTTCGCAAGTGTGGAACATATAACCAGAGATGTTAATTTTGGATGGCTACTTAGATACTCACACCAAGTTGGAGCATCAATGTTTTTCGCCGTGGTATACATTCATATCTTCCGGGGATTGTATTATGGTTCATATAAAAACCCACGAGAGCTGCTCTGGATAATTGGTGTCGTAATATACTTATGCATGATGGCCACTGGCTTTCTTGGATATGTTCTCCCATGGGGTCAGATGAGTTTTTGGGGAGCAACCGTGATAACTAATTTCTTCTCAGCGATCCCTGTTTTCGGAGAATCAATAGTGCAGTGGATTTGGGGTGGGTTTGCTGTGGGAAATCCTACCTTGAATAAATTTTTTGCCTTACATTACCTTTTTCCGTTCATTATAGTTGCACTAGCGTGCCTGCATATGGTTGCCTTACATAAGTTTGGTTCGAATAATCCATCTGGAATAGAAGTAGCATCTATAAAGGAGACCGTCCCTTTTCATCCGTATTATACTGCTAAGGACTTTGTGACAATTGTACTGTTTTTCCTTGTATTTTCGGGATTTGTATTTTTTGCGCCTGATTATCTAGGACACCCGGATAATTTTATTGAGGCAGATCCACTGGTTACTCCAAGTCATATAGTCCCAGAATGGTATTTTCTGCCTTTCTATGCAATTTTACGCGCAATTCCAAGCAAACTCGGAGGAGTGATAGCTCTGCTTTCTTCAGTTCTAATACTAGTAGCAGTACCATGGCTGGATACTTCAAAAGTTAAAAGTGGTAGGTACCGTCCACTTTTCAAAAAATTCTTTTTTGTCTTCGTGGTGAATTTTCTATTTTTGATTTGGTTAGGCGGTAGAGAAGCTGTGGAGCCCTACATAAGTATGAGCAGAGTGGCAACACTGTACTACTTCAGTTATTTTATGCTTGTACTGCCTATATTAGGGAAGCTTGAAAAAACACTACCGTTGCCACAGAGTATTGAAGATAGCATCAGGGAGAGCAACAAAAATTAGGTCCATTAAATATGAAAAAATATTTTTTTATTGCTCTTTTGCTTTGTCAAGTTTCTGCACTTGCAAGCGAGGGGAATTTTAAACCGGAAGAGCCAGTCAAGATGCCTTGGTCGTTTGAAGGACCGCTTGGTACATTCGATAAGCAGAGTATAAGGCGCGGTCTGAAAGTGTATCAACAGGTCTGTGCGGCTTGCCACTCACTTAATAGAATATCGTTCCGCCACCTTCTGGGTGCTGGTTTTACGCTAGAAGAGGCTAAGTCAATAGCATCGGAGTATCAGGTGAAGGATGGTCCTAATGATGATGGTGAATATTATGAACGCCCGGGTGTGCTCTCGGACTACTTTGTTCCTCCTTATGCAAACAGAAAGGCAGCAGAGGCAGCAAATAATGGTGCATATCCACCGGATTTATCGCTCATTGCACGTGGTAGAATGGGCGGGGCAAATTACTTATACTCTCTTTTGATTGGATTCACAGATGAGGAAGCACCTGAAGGACTATACAGTAACCCATATTTTTCCACTGGTAAAATTGCTATGGCGCCACCTCTGTTTCAAGATATTATGTCCTATGAGGACGGTACACCAGCTACAGTCGAGCAAATGGCTTTTGATGTAGTACATTTCCTCCACTGGGCATCCGAATACGAGATGGAATACCGCAAGAGACTCGGATTGAAGGTGATGGGATTTCTTTCGATATTGCTAGTGCTCTCGTGGGTTTCAAACAAACGCATTTGGAAAGATATTAAGCAGGCAAGTAATGATGGCACATCATAAATGGATTTCTCATATTATAATAGCCAGGTTTTTATCGCTTTTATTATATTAATCCAATGCGTTCGTTGCGCGTAAGGTATTTCCTTCTGTTGTTTCTTTTTCTGGCTTCTGCCTTCGTTGTTTGGGGTAATTTTTCTTCTGGACCAAATAAAAAAATTAATCTTGGATTAGATTTGCGCGGAGGTGTAAGTATTACGATGTCTATAAATCGCACCGAATACATTCACGAGAAACTGCGCAGGCTTGTCTCTGAAATCTTAGAATTTGCAAAAGAAAAAGGTATAAAAATCAAAAAAATTGGGATTGATGACTCAAACCAAATAATTTCGATCTCGCTTGAACAGTCGGAAGAAAACAATATCGCGGTTATAAGGGATTTTTTTAAAACTTCTGACGAAATAGTGTTTGATAGCATCGATCAGAAACGTGCGTATATGCAACTTTCGTATTCCGAACGCTACCTCAACGAAATAAATAAGAAATTGCTTGAAGATTCCATAAATAACCTTAGGAGACGAGTAGATGAGTTCGGTGTAAGAGAGACATTGATTTATTCACTCGGTGGAGACCGTATTGCAATAGAAGTCCCCGGTCTGAACGATCCAGAAGAACTAGTAACACTACTTGGTAAAACAGCAAAGCTGAGTTTCCATATGGTCGTCAATGACACTTCGACGATCCTGGGCAAATTTTTTCTGAAGGATAAATTCGGTAGGAGTTTGCCACTTGAGAGAACATCCTCTCTTACTGGGGATCTCCTGGACGATGCTAGCGTTGCGTTTAGTCAAAGGGGTGCACCGGTAGTGCGATTCAAATTCAATGCCTATGGCACAAAAAAACTAGACCAACTATCAAGAGCTAACGTAGGAAGAGCAATGGCAATAGTACTGGATGACGTTGTCCTGACTGCACCTATAATTCGCGATCCGATCATCAATGGACGTGGTGAAATATCCGGCAATTTCAACGTTAAGGAAGCCAAAGAACTTGCGCTACTGCTCAAGTCTGGTTCTTTACCTGCAGAACTTACGGTAATCGAACAGAGAGCTATTGGACCTTCACTTGGCGCGGAGGCAATACTTTTAGGAAAAAGGGCTAGCGTCCTTGCGATATTGTTAGTAGTAGCATTCATGTTATTTGCGTATGGGTGGTATGGTGTGGCTGCAACTATAGCACTAATAGTAAATCTGACACTACTGGTGGCAAGCTTGACATTACTAGAAGCAACACTCACTCTTCCAGGAATCGCTGGATTAATACTTACAATAGGCATGGCAGTCGATGCAAATGTACTTATTTTTGAGCGGATGCGGGAGGAATTCAAAAGGACGGGTGTCCTAAGAAATTCATTCATGAATGGCTTCGAAAATGCAAAAGCAACAATTTTTGACGCAAACATTACCACAATGCTTGCTGCACTTATGATGATTTTCGTTGGTTCTGGTCCCATCAGAAGTTTTGCTGTTACACTGTCCCTTGGAATCATCACTTCAGTTTTTTCATCAATTTTTGTGACGAGAGTATTACTGGAAGCGTTTATGGTATTCAAAAAACCATCCAAGTCAAACTATGGCGGTTCTCCCTAGATTATAGATTTGATGTTAAGATACCGAGCCATCTTTCTATAATCATGAGCAAAGTCAGGACGCTCTCTCTGGTCGTATGTGTGCACTTTCTTAACAGGAGAACTCTAAGCACGTGACCATTTGTACAAACGGTGCCACACAATATACGTAAAAGAGCCATGGTAGTGTCAAATTCCCAACAACCTCAAAGATAAAGTTACACTTTATTTTTTGCGCATTGCAAAACCCATATAGTTCATTGAAACATCACTGCTTGAGCTCCAGGAGTCGGATAAAATACAATAAGTTAGACCCCTGATACCGCTTATTTCTAAGCCAGAACATTCAAAAAATTTGTTCAATTCAGAAGGGCGTAAAAATCTTTTCCAGGAATGGGTATGCTTTGGAACAAGCCCAAGGATATATTCTGCTGTAAGGATACCAAGTAAAAACGATTTCACGGTTTTATTTAAAGTAGAAAAAAAGACTTTCCCTCCTGGAAGCAAGATTTCTGCAGAAAGACGTATAAACTCCTCGAGATTATCAATGTGCTCCACCACTTCCATGATACATATGACATCAAACTGACTATCATTTTGTTGCACATAATCTTCTAACGACGTGGCAAAATATTTTACTTCACCTCTACCATGATTGGCAGCAACATTTATGCTCTTGCTACATGGGTCTATTGCTGTCACAATTCCCCCTAGACTCGCCAAATCTTCAGAAAGAATTCCACCCCCACAACCTATATCGAGTATTCTCTTACCTACTATATCTTCATGACCTAGTATGTATCGCACTCGCATTTTATTCATTTTGTGAAGCATCCCAAAACTGCCATCAGCAGTGTGCCACTCATCGGCAAGAGCCGCAAACTTTTCTATTTCTTTTTTATTTACAGTCGTCATTTATTCACAGAATTACTCTTTCTCCTTCAATTGGCATCATAACGCATGGTGTGTATTCAAAGAAGTGACAAAACATTCTACTTAAATACGTTATGAAGCAAAAGCAATAACTTGCAATGCCTCTCTTTCAAGTTTTACAAAATGTAAGTTTCCTTTATACTTTAGACTGGGGTCCCGTAGCTCAGTAGGATAGAGCAACAGATTCCTAATCTGTGTGTCGTGTGTTCGAATCGCACCGGGATCATTAGTTTAAAACAGAATTTTGTCATTCTCATTTAAAGGAACCGTACTGTTTATCATTCTTCACTTTCCTGAATGTAGTCTTACACGTCTATTTACGAGAGGAATATTGGTAACTTGCTACTTTGCTCAGTTCCTTTATTTCGCCTGGGTTTTCACTATCAATTCCTAGTGAATTGTCACGAAAGCTACTTTCCTCCAATAATGCATTGGAGATCTACCCCGCTATATGCTAGTAAGAAAGCCGTACTAACATGAACAGTGAGTCTTTTAATACTCAAAAATTGTTACACCATAGGTAAATCCAGCACCCATAGCCGCAAAAAGTATTTTAGTACCCTTTTTTAGCGGTGCTTGAGAATTCATATAAGCTAGTGTAATTGGTATTGACGCAGCAGAGGTGTTTGCGTAGCGATCCACAGTGACAACAACTTTAGAGCGATCTATACCTATTTTCTCACCTATAAGCTCTATAATTCTTATATTAGCCTGGTGCATTACAAAATAGTCTAGGTCCTCAACCCTAATAGCACTTGTTTTGAGCGCCTCACCTATGGCAGAAGTTAATCTTTTGACAGCCGCTTCAAACACACTTCGACCATTCATTTTAAGCATTCCACCCACTTCTGCCAAAAGTGCTTCTCCAATGGAAGAATCACAAGCCATTTGCTCGTACAATATCCCACCAGAATTACCAGCTGATACCAATACGGCACCTGCACCATCACCAAAGAGAACACAAGTATTTCGATCATTCCAATCAATGATTGTGGACATGGCTTCTGCTCCAACTAAAAGTACTTTAGAAACCTTCTCAGACGCGATCATTGCATCAACAATTGAGAGAGCATATAGAAATCCAGTACATGCAGCATTGATATCAAAAGACACGATATGTCTCTCTATGCCTAATCTTGCCTGTAACATATTTGCAACTGCAGGTAACCTTTTATTAGCAGTACACGTCGCGACAATTATCGCATCAATATCTTTTTGGGAAAAATGCATCGCCTTTTCAAGACAGTCCAAAGATGCTCTCAAGGCAAGTTCACATACATCTTCTTCATCGACTATATACCTGGTTCTGATCCCAGTACGCTTAAGGATCCACTCATCAGATGTATCAACCAACTCCTCAAGGTCAAAATTAGTAAGCACTCTTTTTGGTAAATAGCAACCAAAACTCAAGAAATTAGTTTTCTTCATTATAATCCTGTGTAAAAATCCATGAACACATGTCAAATGCCACTCATCTCTTATCGTCTAGGGTCGAGTAAAACTACAGTAGGGTGCAAAAAAGCATATGTCTAACGCAATAAAACAACATATCGCAGGCACAAAAAGTCGTATTCGTGTAGATATAGCAAGTCCTTTTCTCGCAACCTCTTTGACAGAACGAGATTCACAGCCCTCTTTACCACCTCTTTCTGAAAAATACACTTACCTATTGCAAGATCAAACAAACATTGCAGAAGTTTTTCTCACACGAATTACGTAAAAGCCTCATAAAAAAACACACTACCAATAGGATACACAACCTAAACACAGACGTATGCAACCATACATTTCACACTCGTTTATGACAAGACCCCAATGCAAGCTCAAGCTCTTAGAGTGACGGCAAGTACAAATAGTACTTTCTAATCAATCGTGCAAATACTATCAATAATTCTGGAATTAAGATTATTTGTTACGAGTTTCACAGCCGCTCCTATTGCGTTAGCGAAAGCAATACTATCAGAACTTCCATGGGCTTTTACTGCCACTCCATTCACACCTATTAACATCGCCCCATTTCTGAGATCAGGATTAAACCTAGATATTGATTTCTTCAAGCTTTTTGCTAGAATCAGTCCCATCAATTTAGAGAGCAAAGAAGTCCTAGTCGTACCGATAATACTATCCCTAAGCAGATGAAAAATGCTCTCAGCCGTCTTGAGCATAACATTCCCTGTGAAACCATCACTGACAACGACATCTACATTACCTCCAAGTACATCAGAAGGCTCAGCATAACCTATAAAAGTAAAGTCCTCATCACTCCTTTCATTCAGTAAATGAAAAGCCTCTTTCACAGCATCAGTACCTTTGTTTTCTTCAACGCCAACATTCAAGAGTGCCACCTTGGGATTTTTCACACCCAGCGCTGCCCTTGCAAAAGCAGAACCCATAAAGGCAAATTGATATAAAACATCTGAGCTGCAATCTAGGTTCGCACCAAGATCCAAAACAACCACTTCACCCTTTTTTGTTGGAAGGGTTGTAACAATAGCCGGCCTATATATATTTTCTAGCATCCCTAACAGTATCTTTGATATCCCCATAAACGCCCCTGTGTTTCCGGCAGACACAACACAGTGAGAAGCCTTTTCTCTCACATCTTGAACAGCTTTATACATGCTCGAGCCTTTCTTTCTCACTGCAGAAGAGGGCTTATCATGAGACATCACGACATCATCAGCATGGATAATTTCACAACTTTCCACTAAATGAGCGTTAGCCTTAGACGACAAGCAGCGCTCAATAGACGGAGAGTTGCCAAAGAACCTAAAGAAAACCGAAGAGGGATTTTGCCGAAGATATAAAGAAGCAGCACGAAGAATCTCATCAGGTGCTCTATCCCCGCCCATAGTATCAAGGGCAACTATAACCTTGCGCCCTACCTGATCCATCACATAAACCGGTACTGCCACAGCAAGAGCCCCTCAATTGAGAGAATCAACTAGAAACGGCCTTCCCTTTTGGAGAAAGAACCCGCCTACCGTTATAAAAACCATCCAACGACACATGGTGCGGCCGCTGAAACTCTCCTGTAGTTTTATTAACAACAATATTCTCAGGTCGGAGGGCATCATGAGAACGTCTCTTACCACGTCTCGCTGGAGTGGTCTTTCTCTTTGGAACGGGCATAACAGAGTTAAAAAGTCTTCACGTTGAGAGGATTATATTACGAGGTGCACCCTAAAACAAGACTTTCCTCTTTAAGTGAGGTACGCTACAAGAAAACAAAAATTTAACAAATACCCTCATGTCAACAACAGCGTAAAAAATTCCACTAAAAACTGCAATTCTTGCAAACAAATGGTCTGACAACTTAAAAGCACAAAGTCAAACCAAGCATTAGCTGTGGTAATGAAACAACATTATGCCACTACCTAAACATGTCAAAGACTTAGGTGTACTTCTGAACCTTTTTGAGGAGTGATCGATACAGAGTCTAAAACCAAAGTGCTGCCTAAATCACCGTGAGCACTAGCGGCTTTTCCAGCACCAAAAGGAACTGATAATGGAATAGATGAACTAACTCCATACCTAGAACAATCAAGACAGTTAAATACCACAGCTGATACAATTGAGAAGAGAACCCCAACAAAAATACAAAGTCTCTCTACGCACAGTCTCTGTGAAGCATCAGATATCGTTAATAAATCTCCTGCGACTAACCTCAGCATCGCTACAATAGCCGCCGCACAAAATGCGAGCCCAGGGATTAAGGCATAAAAAACAGCACGACAAAAGTCCCGCGATTTTAACTGCCCAGAACAATCACCACTTCGCCTACAAGTTTGAGTAAAAGCAGCTCCAAGAACGATTATCCCACCACAAAGCATAATTATTGAGAGCACTCCACTAAAGCTAAAGGTTTTCACCCCAGTGATTCCAACAGATGCAAGGGCACCCAAAATTATTCCTAAAATGACAAAGATACGGAAGAGACTTCTGGCTCCAAACAGCGAGGTTACTTTTCCTGCAACAGCACTAACATCAACAACCGCATCAACAATTTCACGCATACCATTGGCTGCTGTATTAAAATGCTTTTCCTTGATGCGGCTTACTGAATACTCAAAAGTAAGCACTTGTGCGCGAGCAGCAGACACCGCACCAGAAATATCTGCACTTGTGCTCCCAGGATTTTCTAGTATATCAACTAGCAAATAAACAGCACTTAAACTATTGATAGGCCGATTAGCACTCTCAGGTAAACCACCAAATAGATTACTAAAAGCATCTGCAAGAACAGCTTCTGCAACACTCCGTGAGTCACCACTGACCATAATGCCACTCTCTCGCCTCATCTGAGCGCAGGATTTAACGACACTTGGACTAGCTGCAGCAGCCGCAACCTTAACAAGTACGCCACTAGCAATCTTTTGCATCGTACCAAGCACTTTTTTAAGTGACGCAACTGTTCGTACAGGACTTTCCTCTGATCCCAATATGACAGAGTATAGCGTGCCAGCACAATCGACCAGATCCTCCACGAACTCGTTTGTACCAAGGGCTTCATTTGCAGCCTGTAGCACGCTACCAGCACTAGCAACCACTCTACGCACCCCACCGGTAATATCACCGATATCCTCAGGAATTCCATTTATAGCTGCCTGCCGCTCCCGCGTCCTTGCTATGCATCCCTGAACCTGTTCTTTGGTTTGCGAATTGCATATCCCAGCTGCAGCTTCGCTTGCAGCTTCCAAATCACCTGTACTACATGCCTCCAATACAGCTCTAAGTGAACCAGCATCACCTGCATTGCGTTGATCATTTATAAGACGCTTCATAGTCTGCAAATCCTGAGGTGAAAGCCCTGCTCCAAATACAGCAGCAGCAGCACCAACGACATCAGAAGCACCAGTCGCAAGACTAGACACGTTGCTAATGGCACATGTAATATCTCCAGGAATTCCATTTATAGCTGCCTGCCGCTCCCGCGTCCTTGCTATGCATCCCTGAACCCGTGCTTTGGTTTGCGGATCGAAGATCCCACTTGCAGCTTCGCTTGCAGCTTCCAAATCACCTGTACTACATGCCTCCAATACAGCTCTAAGTGAACCAGCATCAGCTGCATTGCGTTGATCATTTATAAGACGCTTCATAGTCTGCAAATCCTGAGGTGAAAGCCCTGCTCCAAATACAGCAGCAGCAGCACCAACGACATCAGAAGCACCAGTCGCAAGACTAGACACGTTGCTAATGGCACATGTAATATCTCCAGGAATTCCATTTATAGCTGCCTGCCGCTCCCGCGTCCTTGCTATGCATCCCTGAACCTGTTCTTTGGTTTGCGAATTGCATATCCCAGCTGCAGCTTCGCTTGCAGCTTCCAAATCACCTGTACTACATGCCTCCAATACAGCTCTAAGTGAACCAGCATCACCTGCATTGCGTTGATCATTTATAAGACGCTTCATAGTCTGCAAATCCTGAGGTGAAAGCCCTGCTCCAAATACAGCAGCAGCAGCACCAACGACATCAGAAGCACCAGTCGCAAGACTAGACACGTTGCTAATGGCACATGTAATATCTCCAGGAATTCCATTTATAGCTGCCTGCCGCTCCCGCGTCCTTGCTATGCATCCCTGAACCCGTGCTTTGGTTTGCGGATCGAAGATCCCACTTGCAGCTTCGCTTGCAGCTTCCAAATCACCTGTACTACATGCCTCCAATACAGCTCTAAGTGAACCAGCATCAGCTGCATTGCGTTGATCATTTATAAGACCATTTATAATCTGCAAATCCTGAGGTGAAAGCCCTGCTCCAAATACAGAAGAAACAACACTAACTAAAGCAGAAGTAGCAGTCGCAAGATCAACACAATCACTTCCCAGATTGCCTAGGACATTAGCACTACTTCTGACTACGGGATAGCAGCTTAATGCCCAGACACACCTATTACATCTAGCCACGTACTCAACAAGCTGCTCCGATGTTACTCTGCCCACCTCCCTACTTCGAAGAATATCGGTAATATTGTAGAGATACGAAGACAGAACAGTAGCCAAAGAAACCGCTTTCTTATCCTTAGTACGCTCAGTATCCTCACCACCGGAAGGAGTAGCAGCCGGAGCACGCCCTGGAACTCTTGCATAAGGATCCATAAGAAGTATGGCTGCATTAAGTAACTCCACAGCAGCTTTGTAATTAGCAGCACCCCTGTCCTTCTTAGCAACTTGCTGATCGTCAGAACTCTTTTCATTCGCAGCAGCGTTCAGATGCAATGCAGCCTGCTGAAGCTTTAGAACTATACCTTCAACAACAACCTCAGGCAAAGATGAATTTTCGGTAAACGCTGCTAAAAGTGCCGCTGCGAACCCTGGGGAAACGATAGCCTGAAGTACCTGATGACCTTCGGCAAACGTATTCTTAATACCACTTAACACTTATTTCTCCTACGTATAATAAAAACTCTATATATGGGAAAACAAAAACATTCTTTTGTGCAGAAGGCTCAGTTAAACTAGCTGCTACAGAATTATCAACGGAACCGTTACTAAATCCACTGCCACCATAACCAAGAAACTCGCTACCTAGGGACGAAGACTCAGCATTATCAGTAAAAGATGCACAACCACACGCAGCAACAGAGGTTCTATTTTCTTTTCAGGAAAAAAGTAAGAACGGACGCGCGCCAAGGGCTCGTGCTTCTTGTTCAAGCTATGCCCCCAAACTGTTACACAGTTACCACATCAGTTCATAATAACAAGAGTATTATTCCGGTAGTATATCCCATCCACACCACATTCTGCAAAGAATATAATTATTCAAAAACCGGGACAACTTAAGCAAATCCCACTGATAAGTCTAAGCTTTGTTCAATTAAATTCACCTAACCTAGAAAACCATACCAGGCTTTCATTATAACATTAAACAATTAATAAATCACCAGGATTTCAAGATAATCGGTTATTTGAGCCTGGATAGAAGGTCAAGAAAAGACTTTTCGTCCAAATTTTCAAAATAGTCGTCGTTAATTTGTACGACTGGGGCATTAACACAGGCACCGAGACACTCTACTTCATCTAAAGAAAATTTATTGTCATCGGTTGTATGACCTACTTTGATCCCTAATTCTCGTTTCGCAGCTTCGGTTAAACAATCCGAACCTTTCAACCAACATGGCGTAGTCCTGCAGACCCGTATAGTATGCTTCCCAACTGGGGCAGTATTGAACATACTGTAGAAAGATGCCACTTCATATACTTTAATAGCTGGTAGTCCAAGTAGTTGCGCAACGTGATCCATTGCAGCGATAGGAATCCAGTTTTCATGCTGTTTTTGCACAAGGTGTAGCAACGGAAGAACAGCACTCCTCTTACACGATGCAGGATATTTAGCAAGGATCCTAGCTACTTCTTGTGAATTCTCGTCACTAAACCAAAATTTGTCCGGTTGAATTGATGTGTGAGCAATACGTTTTTTCATGAAAAGCAAAACTAAAAAAACCTGCAAGCAAGTATGACAAATAAATTGATAACTGAAGCAAGGCAGACCCAGAAAAATACCTCATGCCGTAAGGCAGCAATTGCACGATACTTGCCCCTCTTATTGTCCTCGAATGACTCTTTTAAAACAACCGCTATCTTATGGAGTTTTTCCCTAATTACAACTGTCGGGCACATCCTATCTTTATACCACTTCCTTATCATCGGCCCTATTATTCGCCATACGTTTATTTCTGGATCAAGTTCCGCACAATTTGCCTCGAGAAAAATTAAATTCTTTTGCATTAGAATGAGGTTTGGGTTGATCGTAATCCGAAAATCCCTGGAGAGCTTTAAGAAATCACCAAGAAGACGGGATAGGGAGATCTCCTTCAACGGCTTATCTACTATAGGCTCTGCGAGAGCACGACACGCAGAAGCAAAATCTGTTTGGGATCTGTCCACGTATCCAGACGAATAGTGTAATTCTGCCACGCGGTCATAGTCTCTTTCTAAGAATCCTTTAATCAGTTCCAAGATATAAACTTTTGTCTGTTCATCAATCCTTCCAATTATTCCAAAGTCCACTAATCCAACTTTGTGCCCAGAAACGAGGAATATATTTCCCAGATGCATATCACCGTGGAAGAAACCATTTACATAAACCTGGATGAAAAATGTCTCAACAAGTCTTCGTGCAAACTGTGGATCACGCAGCTTACAGTGCGTAAGTGGTATGCCATCAAGCCAAGACATGGTAAGAATTTCATTGGTTGTCAGACCCCAATAAACTTCGGGTATCACAACTGTTTTGTTTGCACGAAGCTTATCCTTCATCTCCGACAATGCAGCTGCCTCCATTTTGAGGTCCAGCTCATTTTTTGTAGAAGCGGAAAACCTCTTCAAAATTGGGATAAGGTTGAAACGTTTTGGGAGAAAAAATGATAAAGTATACACAATCGAAAACGCGATTTTGATGTCGCGCCTAAAAATCTTTTTTACTCCTGGTTTCAGAATCTTTACAGCCACAACTTCACCTGATAGCGTGATCGCCTTGTGCACTTGCGCAATCGATGCAGACGCAATTGGCTTTTCATCCATCCACTTGAAGAGCTCATTTATTCTTTTCGAGAATTCTTTCTCTATAGACGCTTTTATTTCCGCGTAGGAAATTGGTTTCACGTTATCACACAGCTTCCTCAATTCAGTAGATAAATCAGAGCAGATAAAATCGCCCATACTGGAAAAAAACTGCCCAAATTTTATAAATGCTGGACCCATCTTCTCCACTTCAGACACAAGAACAGAATAATTTTTCCTGTATAAGAGCTCGAAATACGCGTAAAAGATAAAGTACGTTATTCTCAATATCCTAAAGAACAAATACATGCACAAACAATTTTTCTACTAAGTACAAGACCAAAAGGAAGTAAGTGCAATTTCAAGCAACTTAGGGGTTAAGATCAGACCGCTAACCTAACCCAACACTCAGCACCAAATAATACCAGGCACAATTCCCAATCCAAAGAGGGTGGAAAGCAGGTAAAAAATACATATACCAGGAAGTCTCTAAGATTGAAACATCATTGCTCTTATCATTTTAGACTTATATACTTTCGATGTAACATTCCCTTGTTCCACATAGTCCCGCAGCAATGAAAAAAGCGCTTTGCGTATTATTTTTCCTCTTCGTGCCCTTTCTCACTTTAGCTGACGGTACCCCGACTAAGATACAAACTTTTGAGCGCTGGACTTTCTACAACCAAGTTGAGGATGGAAAAACCATGTGTTTTATTGCTTCCGAACCATTCTTTATTGCAGGACACCAAACCGATCATGGGGCTTCGTATCTCTGGGTAAAACATATTACTGCAAACATCGACGAAGTCAGTATTACTTCTGGTTATGAGTATGGAAACAGTCCACTACCTCAGCTCGCAACTTACAGGAAAAGAGATGAATTTTTAAAGCACAAACAGGCAATGATAAACAGCGCAAGAACGGGTAATTGCAACAAAGGAAAACCATCCGACATATATATCTTCGACCTGATCGAAGGTGAAAGAGCCTGGTTTAGGAAAGTCGAAAACGATGAAAATGCCGTGCGCTCGATGAATGGAGATCTTTACGCAGTCGTGATAGCAAAGTCGAGCCAAAATGGTTGTTCGCTTAACTTTTATTCACTGCGAGGTTTCGCAAAAGCATATTCAGAAATGAAAAAAAACTGTAGCTAGAATCTTTTTCTAGACCCACACTGCTTGTACTGAAAAGATATGCTGGCAGTGCGTCCTGAGGCCACATGGAAGATTAATATGTCAATGTTTTGTACATTCCCTACGGCAGCATCCTTCTGTGGCTGTACATTGCTAAAGGTGATGAAGGAATTTCAGTTAGTTTTCTTTGTAAGAGAAACGATCCCAAAGAAGAAAAAGATTTATTAATTGTAAAATCCTTAACGCACAACTCAAAATTTCCTGAAGTTGCGCCTCGACATTCCCATTTCCTCTTGATTTCTTTGGGTTTATGTCATAATCTGCAGTTTTGATTGTTTCGAGAGCTTTTGATGACCAAAGAAGTAGTGAAAAATGTTGACTTGATCAACGTTGTTGCTGAAGGTGCTTCGATTTCTAAAGGCCATGCCAAGCGTGCTATAAACACCTTGTATGAGTATATATATGAGTCGCTCAAAAACAAGAAGTCTGTTAGAATCCCGAAAGTTGGAACTCTCTCAGTGGTTAAGAAAAAGGCCACAACTTACTGTGATCCTAAGACCAAGCAAATGGTAAGACAGGCTGAAACTGAAAGGGTAAAATTCACTATAAGCAGTGTTGTGAAAGGTGATCTTAGGTCGGGAAGTTAATTTTAGCGATTTTGCGTCGAGGTGGTGTTTTCTCTGATTTATGGCTGGTCACTCTCAGTATGCCAACATAAAGCATAGGAAAAATGCTCAAGATGCAAAGCGTGCGAGAAAATTCACCAAATTGAGGAGGGAGATTCTCGTTGCAGCGCGTTCTGGCCTTCCGGATCCTGAGTTTAACCCTCGTTTGAGGTCTGCTCTTGCGAATGCACGGCGTTGTGGTCTTCCTAAGGACAAAATCGAGTCTGCAATCAGGAGTTCAGCTGACAAAACAGAAGGAGATTATCAGGAGGTGTGCTATATGGCCGCCGGGTCTGGTGCTGTCTGGCCTAGTGGTTTTGCCGTTGTAGTCACTGCGTTGACGGATAATAAAAACAGAACTGCGTCGAATATCAAGCATATCTTTTCTAAATCTGGTTTGGTCTTAGCCGACGTTTCCTTCATGTTTGAGAATTTTGGAGTTTTTTCGTACCCGAAATCTACAGATCTCGACACACTAATGGAAGTCGCTCTTGAAGCTGGCGCGTTAGATGTTAAAACTGGAAAGAATTGCTTTGATATCTATTGTAGCAAGGAGAATTTTGCTGCAACTTCGGCAGAACTGAGAAAAAAGCTCGGAGAGTACGAGCACTCAGGGCTGGTGTGGATTGCAAAAACACACCAAGAAGCATCTCAAGAGGTGCATGCCCGTCTAGAAAAACTAGTGGATACTCTCGAGGAAGACGACGACGTCCAACGTGTTTATACGTCCATACTTACCGAGCAAGAATCGGAGAAATAAGAAACCTCAATCACAAGCAAAAAGGATAGTGAACCCACCTTTAGCAAGGTACCAACAAAAGGAAATCAAGCAGTCAAGTAGAACGTACAAACTGGACGATGCCAAACGCATAAACAGGAGGGATATTCCATATCCCTCCCTACAAGCAATTAAAAACCGCCCATTCCACCCATGCCACCACCAGGCATCATTGAAGAAGAACCGTTATCTTTAGTTGGTAGATCAACTATCAGGGCTTCAGTAGTCACTAGAACACTAGCAACAGAGACAGCACTCTCCAAGGCGACACGCACTACCTTAGCTGGATCTATAATGCCCGCCTTGAAAGCATCTACATACTTGAGCTCGCGTGCATCGAAGATCTTATTAGGATCTTTTGATTCCAAAAGATTATAGGTGATCACAGAAGCATCTTCACCGGCATTTTCAACAATCTGAGAGATAGGTGCCTTGAGCGCAGCTTTCACGATGTTAATACCAGCTTGTTCATCATCATCATCAGAAGAGAGCTTTTCCAGAACAGCGATTGCACTGAGCAATGTAGCACCACCACCAGGGACTATACCTTCCTCAACTGCAGCACGTGTAGCATGTAGAGCATCTTCCACACGATCTTTACGTTCTTTAACCTCAACTTCTGTAGCACCACCGACTTTGAGAACAGCAACACCTCCAGCAAGTTTAGCAAGTCTTTCTTGAAGCTTCTCCTTGTCGTAATCGGAAGTAGTCTTTTCTATCTGCGTCTTGATCTGCTTAACCCGCGCTTCGATAGCTGCTTTTTCACCTCCACCGTCCACTATAGTCGTGGAGTCCTTAGATATGATAATGCTCTTTGCAGTACCAAGATCTTCTACTGTAAGGCTCTCCACAGTTACGCCCAAATCATCACTCACTAGCGTTCTAGCACCAGTAAGTATTCTAATGTCTTCGAGCATCTCAGACCTACGATCACCGAAGCCTGGAGCTTTAACAGCACAAGCCTTTAAACTACCTCTCATCTTGCTAAGAACAAGAGAAGTAAGAGCTTCCCCCTCAACGTCCTCAGCAATTATGACGACCGCTCTATTCGAACGAACGATTGTCTCCAAAAGAGAAACCATTGGTTGTATGCTGGAAAGCTTTTTATTCGCAAGAAGAACATAAGGATTGTCAAATTCAACAATCATTTTCTCCGGATTTGTTATAAAGTAAGGGGAAACGTATCCTCTATCGAAGACCATACCTTGGACAACAGAGACAGAAAACTCATCTAGCCCTTTGCCCTCCTCGACAGTAATAACCCCTTCTTTACCAACTTTATTCATAGCTTCAGCAATCTTATTGCCGATTTCACTATTGCCGTTAGCAGAAATTGAACCAACTTGTGCTATCTCCTCTTCCGAATTTATTTTCTTGGCAACTGATTGAATATACTTAACAACCTCGTCGCGTGCACGTTTCATACCGGATTTAAGCTTCATCCGGGATCTTTGAGCAGCGATATGTTTATGAGCATTTTTGATCATGTTGCCTACCAAGATAGTAGCAGTGGTAGTTCCATCTCCGGCCTTTTCATTTGCCTGTGAGGTAGCTTGATTTAACAACTCGACTATTTTTGCCACCTTCTCGTCTTCCGGTTTAAGCTGATTGATTACCTTATAACCATCCTTAGTTACTTCTGGGCCACCATAGGACTTACTCATTATTACTGGTCTACCTTCAGGCCCAAGTGTGACACCAGCACTGGACACAACCAAGTCAGCTGCATCACGAATAACTTTTTGCAACTGCTCACCACTTATTACTTCGTTTGCCATTATTTACCCTCCTTAATAGCAATAATATCAGTTTCCTTCATCACTACGTATTCAACACCGTCATGCTCCACTTCGCTGCCCGCCCATTTCCTATAAAGGACAACATCTCCCTCTTTGACACACATAGGATCAAGAGTGCCGTTCGAATTCTTTGCACCTGCTCCGACAGCCACGACAAGACCCATCGTTGGTTTCTTCTTTGCTGAATCAGGAATATATATTCCACCAGCACCATCCTTCTCTTCATGAGGCCTAATAAGGACCTGATCATGTAACATCTTTAATCCAACTTTCATAAGTATCTTCTCTCCTATCAATCTCGATTAACTATTCTAATGACCTACAGAATCAAATATCGTAATCGCTGTGATATTTTTCAAGACCTACGTTACATGCACAGATGACTTTGCCAAGTTCTATTCTCAGTAGAATGAGTTATTTAGCTATAAACAAACGGGTTATTTCATTTGAGCAAATAAGATTGATAACCCTGCCACAAGGAAGGTGAATCTTCTCTCAGAGAAAAGCTTATATTGAGTCTCTAATTTTGGCAGCGCAAGTAACATTACATTCGCCCTATCCCGATAGGAAAAATTTTTCACTGCCTGATCAATAATCTCTAGGTCATAGAATTGCTTTTTGCGTAAGTTCTGAATAATTTCATTTTTTGGAATACCACGTACGGTACTTGCAACAACATCGAGAACCGCATCACAGTACTTCATCAAACTGCGAATTATTAACATCCCTTCAGTTTCCGAGAACCGAGCTATACTATCGTAAAAGTCATGCACCTCTAGCGCAAAAATACTACGACAAAACTTATTCACCGAAGGCGACGTAGGCTCACATAGAGTAAGCACATCATCTACTGTGATATTACGCGAACCAAAGTAGTGCTTGAACTTTAACATTTCCGCATCTATTGCAAAAACACTTCTCTTTAGGTGTTGAACAAAAACCCTGACTGCCTCTTCAGAGAAATTCAAACGATATTTGCTTGAATAATATGTAATCAACTCTCCTAGTGTTGCATCCGAAAATGATATCTTTACCAAATCATCCCTTTGTGGACAAATCTTGAAGCCGTCTCGAGAATATAGGCAAAGATAATTCTCTATCTTTCCTATCTTTGATAGAGGAAGTCTCGGATCATCATAGGTGAAAAATATCCTTCCAAAACAAGAGGGAGAGTGTAACTTCTCCAACAAAAGTGCATGTGAACAGTCCTTGCCATAAACACGTTCTACCAATAACTGCCCGCTCTTCCTGAAGATTTCCTGTATTTCCTTGACATAGGCCAAATAAATCAACTCGAGCTGACCCTCAAAAAGGAAAATCCGCTTTGAAGCCAAATCGCTAGATAGGAAAGTGGTTATACCACACATTACAAAAGGTCTTTTACGAGATCCGAATTTACCTTTACCTTGAACTGCTTCATCGCAGCTTGGGTTAATTCACTTAGGATCGAAAACCCAATCTCTTCATGCAGTTTAGCCTCAATTTCCGCAACTGTTGACTCATCTAGCTCAGGATTTCTATTACCTAGAACCTTGCCACAGAAAAATTCCTCATCCGATTCAAAAACTTTCGTTGTGCCTCCAGAATCAGTCTGAAATACTTCTGCTATGAATTCATCAGGATAGTGGTAACTCAGCTTTTTGCGCTTCGCAACCTCTGGTTGGTATAGAAGCACTTTTTCTGTTCTTTCGCCGTTTTCCCGCCGTTTTTGTAGAAGTTCAAGTGCAACCTGCATTTGCCTTTTTTTAGACAATGCTTTTATCACTTTGCCCCTAACTTTATTGAAAGGTTGCTTAGCCACTGGTTCAATAGAAGTAACACGAAACAGTATAAACTCATTTCTACTAGTTACAGTCTCCCCTACAGTCCCTTCGTCACTTGCAAAAACTCGCTCTAATAGCTCCTCACTGACTTCAACTTTCCTCCCCTCCTTATCCAAGAAAAGTCGACACACATGGGGAAGGTAATCTATTTCACCCCCATATTTTTCCACTATTGCTTTCCAATCTTCACCTGAATGAACCTCACTTCTTATTTCATCGATTATTTGGTTTAGTTTACTCAAACGCATGAACTTTCGGAGCTCATCGAAATTTTTCTCCTTCTCCCCGGGAGAAACCGAAACTATTTTCACGACTGTATAAACGTAGAACTTGCCCATATACTTCGCAATGAACCACTTATTCCCGTCCCATTGAATATTCTTCGGTAGAAAAGCTGGTAAATCTGCCTTGACTACACCTTCTACGTGCGTTAGGTCGTTTGCATAAAACTCCGGATTTGCAGCGACGGATTTTTTCATGCGCTCCGCTTCATCACGTGAATCGAGCTCTACGTAATTAACATAATACCTTTTACCTAGTTGCAAATCATCAAAATTTTTCTGCACATCTTCATCTGCTATCTCGATCAACTCGGGCTTTACAGTGCTCTCTGAAATAAGAACATACTCGGCAGCTCTGTACTCATCACTGAAAAACTTGTCCTTATTTTCTTCATAAAAAGATACGAGCTCACTCTCAGTCGCTACAGGAGGAGCAGGCAACTCATTTTTGTTAACTTTCGTAACACTGACTTCCCTCAATCCATATTCAAAATTGTAAAAAAGTTCGGCTAACTTCCCATACTCACCTTGAATGTGAAAAAACGGCCCAAAAACAAAATCTTTGCCTATCTCACGCTTCACTTTCTTTATATATTCTCTCTCCGTAAGATCGTTACGATCAAGAAAATCATCAAGTTTAGCACGATCAAATTTTCCATTTTCATTAAAAGCAGGATTTTTCTTGATCTTTTCAATTGCGATTGAAGTATCAATATGGAGACCCATCTGCTTAAAAAGTTGTTCTATAACCTTATCTTGGATCAGGGTTGTGAGAACAATTCTACCAACTCCAATATCTTTAAGCTGCTTATCTGTGAGACCAAAGCCAAACATACTTTGGAAATACCGCTCGTGCTTCTTGTACTCAGAAACAAAATCGTCAACCGAGATCTTCTCCGCTCCAACCGAAACTACTACGTCAGACCTGCTGCTCATAATAGACGCGTTTATTGCAGTAACCAACAGTGCTAGAATCAAAAGTATGAGGATTAGCCATTTCGGAGAAAAAAACTTCTTTATTCGCATAGTCAATGAAGGTCGAAACAAGCTGGACTGAGGACCCAAAGACCCTCGTCCAAATAATACGTAATAATGGCGGAGAAGCAAGATTTGTTGGTGGATGCGTAAGAGACCAGCTCTTAGGAAGAAAAATTAGCGATATTGATCTAGCTACAACTCTCAAACCAGAAGAGACAATTAGGGCACTCAAAACAAACGGATTAGTAACAATTCCCACTGGGCTTAAGCACGGGACCCTCACCGTTCTGATCAATTCGAGACCGATTGAGATAACAACGCTAAGACAGGATCTACACTGCGATGGACGTCACGCGACAGTTTCATTCACAGATAACTGGAAAAATGATGCTCAAAGACGTGATTTCACGTTCAACGCAATGTACATGGACATTGAAGGTAATATCCATGATTATTTTTCCGGGTTAGAAGATTTACGGAACAGACGATTAAAATTCGTTGGAGAACCTCATCAACGCATCAAAGAAGATTATCTACGCATACTGAGGGCATTTCGTTTCCAAGCATCCATTTGTGAGACACCGCTATCAGAGGAAATTCTTCATGCTTGTACAAAGCATAGAAAAAATATTTCTTCACTTTCGGGTGAGAGAATCCAAGGAGAAATGTTTAAGCTACTTTCCTATACGGACTTTCTTAGCACAGTTTTCACAATGCAGGAAGCAAAAATAATAGACGAAGTTCTCAGTGCAAAAGTGTCCTTCTCAAGATTAGATTGTGAAAAAAGTCGGCTTATACAGGATCATATCGCGGCTTTGGCGCTACTAATAAGGAATACAGAGAGTCGCTACAATCTAGAATGGCTGTACTCTCGATGGAAGATCTCAAAAAAGGTATATCAAGCTATTTCAATTCTTTTAGAAGAAAAAGAAATGCACTGCCCAAAAAAGACCCTGGCAAAACTTGGTAATGAACTCACAAGAAAATTAATCAAAATTCTGCACACAGAAAATAAACTGACCAGCATGCAACATAATGATTTTATGTCGGTCATAAATAATTCTGAAACTCCAATTTTCCCGATAATGGGCAGGGATCTTATACCACTGGGTTATACCGGACCCGAGATAGGAAAAAAATTGAAGCAATTAGAATACCTATGGAGAGAGAGTAGTTGCACTCTTTCTAAAGACGCGCTCCTTTTGATGGCAATCAAGAAACAAGCAAACTAATCCCGTCTTTTCAGATAACAAACTGAAAAATCTTACCTACCCTTGAGATTAAAAAGAGCGAAATCCAGCGAGTCTACCACACTAAAGCGCCAATTACAGTAGAATGCACTAGCATTCCCCACTCGACTAGAGATACGTTTACTCGACACAGGGTGAAAGGCCCAAGAACACTTTCCTACGTGTTTATAAACAACAAACGAGATATAACCTCCGATAGAACCGATATCTGCAATCATGCACTCACCTACCCCGCTCACTTTCCTTAGATTTCCTATCAACAAAAGGTGTGAATCCAGCACTGACGTTATTCCCAACACTGAGATTTGAGGCTTTCTCAGTAAAAATACCAAGACTATTATTAACGTTGGCTAAGGTAAGCAATCCCTGAGACTTATTTGGCACTCTTGTTGCAAGTCGTCCGAAATTTTCCCCCCTAACCAGATTAATAATGGATTCAAATTGAGTAGCAATAAATGATCGAATTTTACCGACAGAAAGACTTGCATCACCGGAGATTCCTTGAGCATTCAATCTCAATAAAACGGCTGAACTAACAACACCAGCCCTAACAAGATCTTTAAGTGAAACTTGCCCCTCCCTCCCGTATATCTTCGCGCTTCGGGCATTTGATTCTATACTTTCACCAGCCCTACGTCTTGGATCCATCCTCGCTGCAATCATGCAAATGAGCAATTTCTTTAAAATTTCCTTTGCATCTTGCTTCTGCTTTCTTTCAGATAGCTTTGCAAACAAATCGGTTCCAAGTTCTTCTTCAAGTTTCTCTTCTACTTCCTGTTCTTCTTTCTTTTCCTCTTCTTGTTCTTTTTCTCTAATTTTAAGCTTGTCCCTCTCTCTTGTATCTGAAGAATTGAGATTCTCGACAATATACTGGACATCTTCTTCAAATAATTCCTTTCCAATTGGCAGAATCCTTTCCTTACCAACAAGCATAACTATCTCCTCGATAGTACATAGGGGAAGACCAGCTATTTTGGCAATCTTCTTTTGTTGTTTGTAAAAGTACTTGTAGAGTTCTTGATAGTATCTAGAATCGGCACCATCGAAACTTGCTAGCGCTTCTCTGATGGCACGCTTTATCTCCTCAACAATTTCTTCAGCTACTTTCTTTTCCACAAAAACGAGAAACCGATCTACAATATATATGGTAAAAGAAGTAAAAAAATTGCAATACCCACGCGATAGCACTAAACCTGCTACGCAGAAGGAACCTAAAGTAGAGCACTACAACAGTGCTTCACAAACCGCCCTAGAAAGAACACACAGACCCACGAAGCTGGAGGCAGACTTACTGGAAAGGCTGCATTACAAGAGTAAATAAGTGATCACAGACAAACGAAGGAACTCAATAAGACAACAAAAACACCACCCACAAAGCAGAGGTAAACCGAGCTATCGTCTGACTAATCAAAAGAGAATGCTAGTGCCTTTCTCTTTCAGATAAGAAATTAAAAGATCTATGCTAGTAAGACAAAGATCATGCTTCTTTGC
Organism: Neorickettsia findlayensis; assembly: GCF_009856525.1. NCBI lineage: Bacteria > Pseudomonadati > Pseudomonadota > Alphaproteobacteria > Rickettsiales > Anaplasmataceae > Neorickettsia > Neorickettsia findlayensis. The sequence continues at coordinate 569,764 of NZ_CP047224.1, forward strand.
AAACTCGCTTAAATAGGGCAATCTAGCTGCATCACCGGTTTCATCAAGTATTTCGCATATCATAGATTCTGGCTTAAAACCAGCTAAACAAGAAAAAGTCGCAGCACCTTCAGTGTGCCCGGAGCGAATCGCCAACCCCCTTTCTTCTATCATCAATGGAAAAACATGCCCAGGTGAAACAAAATGATCCTTTCTAACATCATCATCTACCAATAGACGCATGGTATGCACACGATCACGAACAGATATTCCCGTGCTCACACCTTCTTTTGCTTCGATGGTAGTGACAAATCTAGCAACATTGGATGAGTCACACGAACCAGACCGCTTAATGAGCTCCAACTCGAGTTTTTCGCATAAACTTTTGGTTACACAGACACATGGAAGACCACGACAGTGGGTAACTACAAAATTCATGATCTCGCTTGTGAGTATTTGAACCGGTACTACTATATCACCCTCATTCTCCCTATCGCCGGAGTCAACAAGAATAAAGGGCCTATTTCTTTCTCTAAGTTGGCGTATTACCTCTTCTATTGTGGAAAACATTTATATAGCAAGTTAGGCAATGTATAGAGTAAAGCATGTTCCTATAAAAATCCAATGTCTAGGCCCACTGCAATACAAAAATAGTATACCTCTATACAAGTACAGCATTTACCATAGCATTCTCACAATTCACACGATAACCTCCTCCATGGTTGTTCTAAGGCCGTTTTATCGGTGCATTTTCGGTATTTCGCTCTCTTAAAGTGGCCTTCAATCGATGCTACACTGCTAGCCCATATCAAAGAAAGGTCTTAGTGAGGATGGCAAAAAAAATCAAACACTTTCTTTATGTACTTTTATCAATAATGTGCAGACTTGGATTGGTTTTCCTAATGGTTTGCAGCTTAAAAAGTGGTCAGGACATACCTTCTTTTACCACTGCAGCAGAGTTAGAGAGCAGCAAATTCGTATTTTTTGGTCGGTCAGCAGCAACCTATCTGATGACTCTAATTGGAGTTGGATTCTACCCACTCTGTACACTATTTGTATGCAGTTTCATTCTTTCCAGAGAAAAAGTCATTCTTTTAGGGATGTTAATTCTTATATTGATCACATTATTATCAAAGGTCCCACCTTCGGATGAATGGCTATTTGGATCATATGGGGGAATCGTAGGTTCGTTACTCGCGGGTTATTTCGACCACCCACACGTATCATACTTCTTGATAGCATTGATAATCATCCTGAACCTATGTATCTTCAATCTTCTCACGATAAGGAAAGTAAAAAAAGTTGCAAGAAAAGCATTTAGCATTGTGAAATTACTTGCCTCTTTACCGCTGTTGCTGCTTAAGAAGAAATTAAAACTCAAGTCACACAACAATAAGAAAAACACTGTCGTACGAGAGGTCCATATATACAACGAGACGCGGGAAGAAGATTTTCCGGTCAAATACACATACAACCTCATCAAAGAGAAAGAACCACACGAAAATGAAGAAGATAAAACTCGAACCTCTTCTGAAATTCAGGAGAAAGCTTCTCATAAAGTCTTAGCCCCTATAATTGAACCCGAGAAAAAATCACTCAACGATAAAATAGAGCCATCGGGCACAAAATCATTTTCACAGAAGAAGTCTATTCCGGCCGCTGAAGAACATGTCAAAACCGGGAAAACAAACAAATTTTCCTCTTTCAAAGAAAGCTCACTTGTGGAAAAGTTTGCCTCTCACAAAATCAGAAAGAAATCCAAACCCCGGACTTTTCCTATCAAGACAAACACAATACCCCCGCTAGATCTACTTAAGGAACATAACTCTGAGCCTAAACAACCGGAAGACACGCAAAAAGAAGGTGAGAATCTGAGAAAAGTATTAGAGGACTTCAAAATAGAGTGCAAAGTCGTCGAGATCACAGTTGGACCTGTAGTAACACTATACGAACTACAGCCAGCAGCTGGAATAAAATCGTCCTCAATCATTGCTCTTTCAGCGGATGTTGCAAGAACAATGAGCGCTATCTCAGCAAGAATCTCCATCATACCAGGACGGAACGTAATTGGAATAGAACTTCCAAATAAGCACAGAGAGGTTGTACTCTTGCGAGAAATCTTAGAATCACATGAGTATCAAGCACATAACAAAGTCCTCCCCATAGCACTTGGTAAAAGTATCAATGGTGAACCAGTAGTTGTGGACCTTGCAAGAATGCCACATCTTTTGGTTGCTGGCACAACGGGATCCGGGAAATCCGTGGCAATAAACGCAATGATCCTCTCATTGATATACAAGCTTGAGCCTGACAAATGTAAACTCATAATGATAGACCCTAAAATGCTCGAGCTGTCTATCTATAACGATATTCCCCATTTACTTTCGCCTGTCGTAATAAATCCCAAAAAGGCTGTAGTCGCACTAAAGTGGGTAGTCAAAGAAATGGAAGAACGCTACCGACTCATGACAAAACTCTCTGTGAGGAATATTGAGGGCTACAACAAAAAAGCCGAGGAATTTATAAAGGAAGGAAAGCTTTTTGAGTATGAAGAAACAATTGGGATAGATCCTACAACAAAAGAAAAACTCACTCGCACACGAAGTATAGAACTCGAGAAGTTACCCTTCATCGTAGTGATAGTTGATGAGATGGCAGATTTGATGCTTGTTGCAGGAAAGGAAATTGAAACATCTATACAAAGACTAGCACAAATGGCTAGAGCTTCGGGAATTCACATAATAATGGCAACACAGCGCCCGTCGGTGGACATCATTACTGGTGTGATTAAGGCAAACTTTCCAACTAGAATCAGTTTCGCAGTTACGTCAAAAATTGACAGTAGGACTATCCTTGGTGAACAGGGTGCAGAACAACTTCTTGGGCGCGGTGATATGCTGTATATGGCCTCTGGTCAAGTACCTGTGAGAATACACGGACCCTATGTAAGCGATGCCGAGGTAGAAAAAATTGCAGAATATCTGAAAAAATCCGGCAGTCCGCAGTATAACGAAAATATCATGCTTGAAGAAGAATCAGACGAAGATACGGCGATCAGTGTTGCTGGTGGCGATGATTTCAACTCTCTCTACACACAAGCAATAGAAATAGTAAGGAAAGATAATAAGGTCTCAATTAGTTATATCCAAAGACGACTCTCGATTGGATATAACAAGGCTGCAAAACTTGTTGAAAAGATGGAAGAGGAAGGCATTGTTAGCCCGCCAAATAATGCGGGCAAGAGAACCCTCCTTTAGCAAATTTAGGACCGCCCACAAGAACAAACTTCACAGGATCAATAACTAATCCTCTATTTAGAGACAATTACGGCAGTCATAACAGTCCGTTTGTTCTGTTAGAAATTGATATTGCTTTCAATTCTAATAAATTAATAATATAATCCTTTATTTACTTTTTTATAAAATATTTAATATTAATGCATAATCCATTTGAACAGGGCAGTCCGCAGCCAAGTGATGAAGAGCCAGGTGCTGTAGGAGGTCAACAACAAGACGATCCGCAGCCAAGTGATGAAGAGCCAGGTGCTGTAGGAGGTCAACAGCAAGACGATCCGCAGCCAAGTGATGAAGAGCCAGGTGCTGTAGGAGGTCAACAGCAAGACGATCCGCAGTCAAGTGATGAAGAGCAAGGTGCCGCAGGACCTCCTGATGATCCCATTCGCGCCGCTAGGAGATTTTTACTCAGCGGTCTCACTATCACAACAGAGGTGGCCAATATTCTCGCCTTTGGAGGTGGACCATGGTTCGCATTCTTAGTTGCTGCATGGGCCTATCTCAGACACCCTCTTTCACGACGTGCTGTTTGCCATCTTCTACAGGAGACAGGATATGTTACCCAACACCAGATTGCTATGGTGGAAAGCACACGACAACACTCTAGCAGGAGGGAATCACTGCTTATGGATCTCGTACGAATTGTGATGTGCACCACTTTAGTAGTCCATTTAGTACTCGGACTATGGACTGAGACTGGTATGGGAAGCCCTTTTGCAAATCCAAGAAGAGATAACAGCGGCGATGGGCCTCCTCAAGGACCACTTCAAGACCCTGACGTAAGCGGAGACGAAAGAGATAGGGAATTTGATTAAGTTTTAAGTGATGTATATAGTGACAAGGTAAAAAATATTAAATATGTTAGGTTCAGGTGAGAATGGGTCTAATCAAGACAATGGTGACTTAGGCAATAATCAACACACACAAGATTCGGGGAGAGGAACACAGCAAGATGATCCGCAGCCAACCGGTGAAGAGCAAGGTGCTGTAGGAGGTCAACAGCAAGATAATCCGCAGTCAAGTGATGAAGAGCAAGGTGCTGTAGGAGGTCAACAGCAAGATAATCCGCAGCCAAGTGATGAAGAGCCAGGTGCTGTAGGAGGTCAACAGCAACAAGGTGCCGCAGGACCTCCTGATGATCCCATTGACAGGGCTGCCTTGTTTGTATTCAACACTGCCGCCTTAACAGTAGAGGCATGCGATCTTGCGGCCCTTGGATGTGAGTTAAGATTCGTATTCTTAGTTGCTGCATGGGCTCATCTCAGACACCCTCTTTCACGAAGGATTGTTCGCAGCCTTATGGAGAGGGGAGGATATATGACGTCAGGGCAGCTTGCCCAGGCGGAAAGCAGACGATCGCCTGCTTCCGGGAATGAATCACTGCTTGCAGATCTCTTGCAACTTATTCTGAGCGTCTTTTTCGTGTTGTATTTACTACTTGGACTATATCTTGCAGCTGGTACGATAACTCCTATTGCAGATCAAGAAAGAGATAACAGCGGCGATGGGCCTCCTCAAGGACCACTTCAAGACCCTGAGGTAAGTGAAGAAGAAAGAGGGATAGAGTTTGATTGAGTTTTTAAGTAATATATATCGGCAATATAAAAAATATTAAATATGTTAAATTCAGGTGAGAATGGGTCTGATCAAGACAATGGTGACTTAGGCAATAATCAAGGCGCGCAGGATCCTGGGAGAGGTCAACAGGAGCAGAATTCCGATGGTGGAGTTCGGAGGAGAGGCGGACGTTCTAACTCTAATCAAGACGGTGGTGGCTCCGGCAATAATCAAGGCGCGCAGGATCCTGGGAGAGGTCAACAGGAGCAGGATTCCGATGGTGGAGGTCATAGGGAAGACGCGGGTAATGGGGAAGCTGGTCGATGGAACCCACGGAATTTCATTGTGGTTACGTGCACATTACTAGGTAATTTTTGCTTTCGCGAAGCAGATACAAGAATTCGGCAACAAAATCAGCGTGGTCGTGGGAGTGGGACAGACAAAGACGGTGGAACGCCTACTCCTGAACTGATAGCTCCTGAAGTATTCGTGCTACTGGCCGGATTCCTATGGTTTTTTGCGATATTCGTAGCGATAAGTGGTGGTCTGGGAAATGGAAGAGATGGAAACGAAAATCTGGGAAATATAGGAGAGCTTGAGGAGGCGAGTGTAACTGGAATGGAGGAAAGACAACAGAACCGTGGCTAAGTTTTTAATCAGGATCTGCCAATATAATCTGGTCATACGAAATAGTACATGTACTGAATTCAGGTGATGGAGATCCTCATGACGATGAAAGTGTGGATATGAAAGAGAACAAACAGGATCAAGCTCGAGGTGCCGGAGGAGAGCAGGAGAGTCACCAGGAACAAAATGGTGACCAACAGGCAGCTGGGAGAACCCGAAGAAGACGTGGCGTAAGAACAGCGGTAGGGGATCAACACAACGCTGCTGGGGAAGAGACAAGCAGCGCAGGAGGAGAGGATACCCCTCAAACAGATGGAGTAGAACGACAAGAAGACGTTCCAGAAGATGATGAAGCAAAACAACTTCAGTGGGTTTTCGTCCTTCTTGTTTTTGCCTTTTGTGTGAATTATCTGCTTCGGGCATCGCTTATTAGAGTCAGAGATCACGCTAGAGGCATGCAGGGTGAAACAGAAGAGGAAGGAAAAGAAAGCCCTCTCCCACAAATCAGTCCCTTAAGCATGTTGATGGCAGGTTGGTTCTTGTATGCTTCACTAGCACTCGCAACAGCAATGTCAGGCTTCCTTGGTGAATCGGGCAGACAACTGAGAGGATTTCTACAGAGTGGAGGTTTAAATACAGAAGGAGGGGCACTTACAGGTGAACTGGATGATCCAGAAACAGAAGAACATGATAAAAACCGTGATTTTGGCTAGATCTTGAGTACAAATAAAAGACAAAATGTGGAATCCTAATGACCATCCTGATTTAAGTACATCAGAAGACGAGTCGGATGTTCAAGAAGCAAGAGCGGCCATACAACAAAACAATCATGATTCTGCACAAGAGACACCTGCAGGAGATATTGGGCGTACAAATTCCCCTCATGTACCTCACGCGGGTGTTATTACAGCTTCACCTGACACCTTTATCATTGCCTTTACTGCCCTATTCACACCTTGTGTATGTTTTTTATTGCATCACATGATCTCGTCTTCCATCAGTCCAACCATACGTACTCAGGATTCAAAAGAACTAGATCAAGAACGCGGAATTGACTCTCCCGGGAATGGGGAAATTGGGCTACATCTTGTGCTATTCCCACTTTCCATGTTGCTCTGCTTTTTATGCACGTGGTGTATTCTAGGATTGGGAATTGATATACAAGAAGCAGAGCAACCACCACGGGGAAATATTAACTATCCCGAATCAGAGGAAAGAGAGCAAATGCACGATACAGGAGCACCCTAATACTTCAAAAAGCACTATCTAGCCAACTAGCAGCATGGGTACTCTAAAGACGCTTTATCACTCAGCAATATAAGTGTGACCTTAAGGTGCCGAAATCATGATTAACTGAGGAATTTTTCCGGTAGCACTCAATAAAATAGTAAAAAAATTAATTTACTTTTGATAAATTAAACCTCATAATAGGATTTGTACACAGACAGTATATATTATGCCTAGACCAAAACATCTAAAGCCATTGCCGTTACTACATTTCATGACTCCACAGCAGCATGCTTGCATTAAAAATATGGAAAAATCACATGAACGCGAAAGTCAAGGCCAAGGTGACTCAGGCGTCAGGGAAGGAAAAGGTGATGCACACGAAAAGAGCGGTGCTGCTAACCAGCAAAGCCTGAAAACTGAACCGCTGATATTCCTAAAAAAACTCAGAGGAGCGGCGAGAGTTGAGAATCCTTTTGGACCTTTTCCTCAGAGCGGAAAGCCCTATGTTCCATCAAGTGAGCAAGCACCAGCGGCGCAATTAGAAGGAGAAGTAACGTGTACGGATTGCTGTAAAAGTTGTTTTAAAAACACATAACAGATTTATGGAAAATGTGGGATCACGTGGTGCACCTAATATATCAAGCTTATTGATATATACTTATTGGGCCTAATTGCAGCCCACTTTTTTACTTCTCTAGAAATACTTTTCTTAGCATCATACGAAAAAACGCACCGAGTTTTGTTTACCAAACGAGATCCAGTCACAAGTGCATTTTCTCATTTCTGTGAAAATATGGTTCTTGACGCTACATAATGAGTAAGTAGATGTAAACTCGATGTATACTCAATAACGCCTAATTGGAGATTAACCTGCTCGCTCCAACGAAAATATAACACCCAGAACAATACAAAGGGCAAAAGCGCGTACAAATTTATTAGAAAAACGTCGGAATATATTCAGAGACACCTTGAGTAGTATAGTCCAAGTCCACCAAGCATCCTGAAACCCATTTTTCTGTATAAGCTCTCAGAAATTGGATTGATACAATGCGCAATTGCTGCATCGCAACCTAGTTCCTTCACCAAGGCGAGCCGCTGTAGAACCAATTGCATTCCTATACCACACTGTCTATACTCCTGGAGCACGCCATCAGCATAAAAACACGCCACGCGTTCATCAAGATAGAAACCACATACACCCACGATTTTGCTATCTAAGGAAACAAGAAAGAACCGAAGTCTATCCGGATCAGCTTCTCCTATACCTCGAAATGATGGGACCAATATTCCGGGCCTATGCCAGAAGATTCTCGACGATAACTCATCAAATAACTGTACTTCTTCTAGGGTAGAGATTGGCTTAAATTTTATAGAAACATTACTCTTACTAGAATGTATTGTATATCTTGAAAGATCTAGGAAAGCTTTTTTCGGGTTACTTGTGCGTCTGATATTATACTTACCAAGGTACATTTTTAGAACACTCATACTTGGCTCGACGGCCCAGGACATGTCCCAGCCCCTCTCATTAAGATGTCCCAGGATCGTTACAAATTCAGACTCGGTTACTGCATTTGAGCAGAACACATAGTTGAATAAAGAATCCTTGACACCATTATAAACGATAATATGATCCCCCACCGCAATAGTTTCCCATTTGGAAACCTCCGCTAGATAGCAAACATACTGCCGAAGGTTACGGGAATGAAGTAAACCACTCATAATTCACGGAATTCAGCTGCAGCATTAATGATCAATACCCCGGCCTGCGCTCGGTCCCAAACTAGGTGTAGAATCAGGTGACAAAACCGGACCCTCACTTTGAGGAGCAGGTGGAGAAACACCCTCAAGCCTCAGCACACCAGCCACCCTTTGGGCCTGCTGGGCTAACTCTGATTGTAACTCTTTAGCTTGACCCACCACATCTGGTAAACCAAATGTACTCAGATCAGAGAGTTTTAGCATCCCTTCACAGATATTCCCGGACAAAAGACCCATTGCACCACTACACTGCTGCCCAGCTTGATCGATATTACCAGTCTGTGCAGAAACAACACTCGTGTTAAGGCCCTTTACTGCTTCAGCAATGTTTACAACACCTCCACTACCACCTTCTTTAGCCATTTTGGATTGAATCATTGCCTGCTGCACTGAACCCATGCCACCACCATCTGAGCCTTCCATAATCCTTAACTAAATTTTCAAAAACGCCTGCGTAAATTTTATCACAGTGACGATAAAAAATCTCCTAAACACGCCCTTTTTTTGCGCTGAACACCTTTAAGGAATACACTCTAGAGCATATACATATGGAGGAATAAACCGAAATTATCCTCCATGATCGGGTTGTGCGTGTAAAAGTAAGCTACCACTTCTTACTGAGTATAGATGAGAAAGATAAGAAAATTTTGAGCAACCGATCTACCTTCAACGGCGGCTAATAACTATGCACAATACGCTATCTCGCGTTCAACGGATCCTGGAACAGGAGGAATATGCACACTATTTTTCCCACCCAAGCATTATAATGCAAATTTTGCATTTGACAGACCACACAAAAGAAGTACAACGCTATTTTTGCTCCATCTGGGACTTACAATACAAGTAATTTAATTTTTCTGTTAGGGAATTCTGTTTTAGTCTTTGGGAGAGAAAGTGAAAGTCCGTAATCTCCATATTCTGATCTTGGTTGACACAACTATATACGTACTCTTCTTTCCCATTGATGTATCTCCTCTGTATACACTGAGCACATATACCTTGCATCATACATTGCATCGGCGAGTTAATCGATGCAATCGCTTTTAGGGTGGGTTTGAGAATGTGTCTATACTTAGCAACAAACCTTTGTACAGCAGACATCAACGAATCTGAACCTATTGTAATAATACGGTCAAGTGCTTCAGCTTTTATAGGAAGCAATATTTCTCTTCTGACGTACTTTTCAAGAGCGATTATCATGTTACCCATAAGAGAAACATCGCAAGACCTATTAGAAGGAAATTTCCCTTCATCGCAAACCCAGACAACACAATCTGAAAAAGTCTCTATCATGTCCACTTTGAAACGATCGCTCAACTTTTTGTAACCAGAAAAATAAAGTACATTACAACCATTTTTTTTCATTGCTTCAGCTACAGAGAATAACACTGCATTACCAAGTCCCCCTCCAATGAGAAGAACATTTTCATTTGCAGGAATCTCAGTAGGTGTGCCTAGTGGACCAGTGAGAACAACACTTTCGCCCACTTTAAGGAACTTACATAAATACGAAGATGCGCCTACCTCTATCACAATGAGCGAGATAACACCGTTGGTTTTGTCAACATAGGATCCGGTCAAAGCTATAGCTTCTATCTCAAAAGGGTAATTAAAGTTCTGCAGTTTGTAGAACTGTCCGGGCATGAAATTCTTAGCAGGAAGTGGCGCACAAATACGGAGCTCATAAATATTATTTGAGAGAGTTACTACTTCCAGCACCTCTGCCTTGAGCAGATGCTCCATCATCCTTAGAAATCTTTCGTTATCAATCTCGGGAGAGTAATCATTAACAACGTGCCTATCAACAGTAGACTCTTTTGCGGAGATTTCACAGTAGTTATTGGTCTCACTACAATCCAAGGTGTAATTATTCTCCTCGACCTTATACTCACCTTGATTAGCATCACTTAATGCTCTCTGAAAACCACATGGACTAAGATCTGATATGCCAACACTAATATCATTAGATATATGCAGAGCGCGAGATCCTATCATAGAACCTACGGATCCATAACAAGATGGATCTCCCGTTTTTGATTTACTAGAAACCTCACCATTGCTACACGTATTGCTGGATTCATAGTAAGCGGATAGAGTTTCACACATTTCTAAAGGAGGATTTTTCAACAGCTTCTCTGTTATGAGATGATACTTATCTTTTGCACTAGCCATCGCACCAACAACGCTCCCAGCATAATTCTGATCTAGATCACCAAAAAAAGTGATATTAGATTCTAGGCCACCGTACCATAGGGGAAATGCGTCCTTCAGAGCTGTACTGGGTTTAGTCCCTGCTGCTACAATAATACTCCTTGCACTTATTGTAATTCTCTTACCCCTTTGAAGACAGACTACCTCTTTTGCGGACGCATATTGATCTAGAAGAATTTCTAATGGTTCAACTTCTTCGATGAACTCCACTCCCTCACACAACGCATTATTGAGTTCTTCGTAATTTATACGATATGCTGGACTGTCCTCTATTCGCTTACGATAAACTATCTTCACACCGCCAAGCGATTTAAGAAATTGTGTCTTATTTTGGGTTTTTCTGAGCTCTCTAGCATGTGAGACAAATTCATATGCTATTAGCTTTTCCTCTTCGTTCCAATTTTTTTCTACTTCTGGAACACCGTATATACTGACTAAGTAGTCATATCTTTGTAAAAATTTCTCGACCTGAACCTTGTAGTAAACAAGAGCCTCTGTTGCGGAATCTACAGCAGTAAGTCCCCCACCTATGACAACTACAGGCATACGCATTTGCAGGCAGGCAACTGAATCCTTTTTAAATGCTCCACTGAGTTGTAGTGTCATTAAAAAATCTGAGGCAAACCGTACGCCTCTAGCGAGAATATTAGTTATATTAGGAATATTGGGACTACCGCTACCAACACATAAAGCAACATGCCCAAACCCTAATTTGTTACAATCCTCAATAGTAAGGTTGGAGCCAAATCTCACACCACCAAAAACATGAAAGTTCTCCCTTCTCTCAAGAAGTAATCTTATCAGCTTGAGATAATTCTTATTCCATCTAACCGTAATACCGTATTCTATAACTCCGCCAAACCCTTGAACAACTCTCTCATCAAGATTCTCGTAGAGCTCATGAATATCCTTGATCAGCACAAAATCCTTCTTACTTCTGACTGAACACCCATCTGTAAGGGAAACAATCTCTGCTGAACACGAATCCTTCCCTGCTGGATCAGGATCCTCTGTGCCGTTTAATATTGGGGTCCCGGATAAAGCCTGCTCAGCTGAGCAAGAACTTTTGTATTCCCAATCCAATCTTCCTGTATACTTTGATGGTAAAGACTCTATTTTAACACCATCTACCAAAACTACTGTGTGTCCCTCATTGAGGAGATAATGTGCTAGAGTGAAACCAGCTGGACCAGAACCAGAAATGAGCACCTTTTGACCCGAGAGTTTCTGGGGAAGCTGCTTGTTAGGACGTAAAGGATTCCACCTTGTTAGAAGGCTATAGATTTCAAAGCCAAACGGTAACTCTAGAACAGCATCCAGAATTGCAGTTTCTATTCCCGGAATATTAACTGGTTCCTGCTTCTGATAAATACATGAACGCATACAATCGTTACAAATTCTGTATCCCGTTGCAGCACACATAGGATTATCGAGTGTTACAACAGCTAACGCGGCAACAATTCTACCCTCGGAATACAACTTGTTCATCTCGGAAATCCTCTGCCCCAAAGGACATCCCTTTTGTGCTATTCCCAATGCTGATTTTCTATACCCTACCCCTGGTGAGGAAAACCCGGTTCTGCAGGTATCCTTTTTGCGAACATGACATATCAAGCAATAACAAGCTTGATCCACGCTGGAAATTTCATCTAATCCAGAATCAGCTAATTGAAAACCATTACGCGATTTATACACACTCTTTTCTAGGATAATCAATCCATCCCTTTCAACACGCTCGAATTGTATAAGTGATTCAAAATCAAGCTTTTTAGGCAAATGAAATAAACCACCACGATATTCTTTGGGAAAACAGTGTGATAAAGCTGCACCAGCACGACACCGGTAAGTTTTCTCTGGACCATGGAAAGTGCTATCCGTCTTGTCTACAGCTTCAACCATATATAATGCATACTGAGCAGCAAGATCCAACTCTACTGAATATTTTTCTCGCTCCTTGAGCCATTCAAGGACTTTTTCTGCATACAAGACTTCATCAAACTTGGGTAGGTTCAGAACGGTTTTTAGTTTTTGTTCTACCGTAGGGAAAGGTATTGTTTTTGTATATTCTCTTAAAGCGATCCTCTCAATAAAACTCCGCTTGCAGAGATGTATTGCGTTCGCTCTTCTTATGGAATTAGCTTTTTCCTCAAATACCTCTTCTATGCGGAAGAGTTTCACTATGAAAGCTTCTACAGCAGATGCAAGTGAAACTATGTCTCTCACCGGCTCCTTGAGTGAACGTAAAAAATTTGCATGTAGCACTCCCAATTTTTCGATATCATACAGTTCCTCAACCTTTGGAAAACCGCGCCCAACAGACATTACAGTTAAAAGAAAAAATCCGCGCTAGTCACAAAACGTCTTCACATTTTTTCACTATAGCACTCCTAAAAACTCTAACACAGCGCTTACTGTTTGAGGCAAGAGAACAACAATCATATAGGAAAACCTGCACATCTCTACCAACAAGGTCGCTAAAGGAAAACCCAGGTCAGACACCTGTGAAAAGCGTACACAAACAACATATTCACTTGTTCGAATGAGCAAGAAAACAGACAAATATTTTACCCATTATTCTGACTGGATTGTCGCCATAATTGTCGCCTCTACACAGAGCTCATCAGCTACATAAGCTCCAGCTTCAAACTTCCAGAAACTCATTGATTTCTTTAACAAAGTTGCACTTAGGAGAATCTGAGTATCGGGCAAAACAGGCTTTTTGAACTTCGCTTTTTCAATAGAGGCAAAAAAGAATGGTTTCTTATGGTACTTCTCTTCAACACTCATCATGGCGTATACACCAGCGGCCTGGGCAAGCGCCTCAATGAGCAACACACCCGGAGTAATCGGAAAACCAGGAAAGTGCCCTTGAAAAAACCAGGCATCAGAACCAGGCTTCCATCGGCAAACTATGGACTGAGATTCCCTGTCAATCTTCACTACCTCATCCAAGAATAAAAAAGGATCCCTATGAGGAATCTTCTTTTTTATCTCTTCACGAGATAACAAAACGTCCCTAGCATCCATCAAAACTTACTTTTTGTTACCTCTAGATGATTTCTTTTTCGATTCACCTTGCTGAGAAAGACTACCATTGGAATCAGATTTTATTTCAGAGGACATAGAATTAGACTCAATACGGCTTTCATCAGGATTCAGTCTCGCGACAAGCTCACCCGTGATGTCAACAACTGTAGCAGAATGGTACAACACCTGATTTGCATTCAGCACCAAGTCAAATTTCTCTTTAACAGCATAGTCATCGACAAATGACTTTACTTTCTTCCCTATCTCCTCCACACGCGACATATAGTCATTCTCGATCTCGGAAGCACTCTTTGCAGCATCCTTTTCAGCCGAAGAGACCTCAGTTGAAAGAGCCTTTGCCTTCTCATCAAATGCCTCTTTCGAAAGAACATCTCTTTGCTTTTCAAGCTCTTTATACTTTTCCTCTATCGCAGTCCTAGTAGAAATAAACTTCTCCCGTACAACGGCCTGCCTTGCCTTTATGTCTTCCATAAGCGCAGACGCTTCTGAAGAATTTTCAAAAATGACATTTACATCGGCCAACGCGATCTTTAAATCAGCAGCCGCCAAGTTACTAGACAGCAGAAGAGCTGCAAACAAAAGAGGGAGCTTACGCATCACACAAGGGATATCCAAAAACAGGTGGAAGTATACACGATAATGCCATTCAAAACCACTCATAATAAAAACTTCACCTGAGAAAGCCGAGGATTCTCCAGTGTAAAAAAAGCAGCTCATCCGATAGAAAGACAAGCCCGCTTATACACAAAAAATTAGAGATATTTTCAGATATATAAAAACTATACCATTAACATTCCACCGTTCACGTGGAAAGTCTGTCCTGTAATATAGCTTGCCATATCACTAAGGAGAAACGCGACAATGCCACACAGTTCCTCCGGTAATCCGACCCGCTTCATCGGAATAGTAGGAAGCACTTGAGCAATTTGTTCTTCTGTGAGTTTATCTGTCATGTTAGTCTTTATAAAGCCGGGTGCAATGCAATTCACAAGTACGCCCTTCGACGCAAACTCACGAGCAAAACTTTTTGACATACCTATGATCCCAGCTTTTGCTGCACAGTAATTTGCTTGACCTGGGTTCCCCATTACCGCGACAACCGACGAAATATTCACTATTCTCCCATATTTTTGACGCATCATTAGTGCCGCAGCACCCTTATTAAGGATAAAGCTCGCTGTCAGATTAACATCAATTACTTCCTGCCATGAGTCCAGCCCCATACGCAGAGATAATTTATCGTTTGTCATTCCAGCATTACACACTAACCCATCTAGGCCACCCAGTTTTTCTTTACAACTCTCTATGAGCAGGTGCACATTCCCCAAATCCGAAAGGTCCTGCGTGACAACATGCGCACCGCCATCAATACTTCCGTTCAGGGCATGTAATTTTGCCTCTTTAGTACCTGAGATAACAAGTCTGGCCCCAAAAGCATGAAGAGACTTAACTAATGCTTCTCCTATACCTCCAGATGCTCCAGTAACCAGTATACGCTTATCCCGGAGACCAAAATCCATATCAAGACTGCTAAAATAGAATCAGGAGGCAGTTTAGCACCATGCGTAAGTAAAAAACAAGAACAAATCAAGAATTGTATACAAGCAAAAGCTTCCAAACTTTCACACTAGTAAACCATCGGAAAAGCAAAATAGCTTTTTTGGATGAATTCCGGTCACATAAACTCACTGCCCACAGCTACGTCAGACCGCCAAATTCATTTTTAGTGCTCTGGACTATTTGATGTCTAAAATGCATGTCTTGCACTTTGCTTATTGTGAAGCTTTGCTTATTCAAAGATCACACAGAGGGGATAGCATTGAAAGACCGTTTCACTCGACACCAAATAAAAATTAGGTTGCAATTCTTAGTACTGGGAAGTCCTAATAAGACACCGCGGTTCTTTCATTGGAAGAAATAATCACTAATGACCATATATAAAACATGTAATAAAAACTTTATTCAGGGTCGCAATTCGTAAAAGAAGCAGCTTCTTTTCTCGCCGCTCTATCAACAATTTCGTTATAATGATCACCGTTATGAGCTTTAACCCACAACCATCGTATAGTATGTTCGGCCGCAACTGCATGTAGCCTGACCCACATTTCCTTGTTTTTCACAGCTCCCCCTGAGGAGTTACGCCAGTTGTTTTTCATCCAACTCTTTATCCAAACAGTGATACCTCTATAGACATAAGTACTATCCGTGTACACAGTGACTCTTTTTCCTTTTTGATCAAACGACTCCAGAGCTTTTATTACAGCAAGCAACTCCATCCTGTTATTTGTGCTATCCGCTTCTCTCCCAGAAATTATCTTTTCGCCAACACCTCTCTGAATTATCATGGCAGCCCAACCACCGGGACCCGGATTACCCAAACATGCACCATCGGTGTATATCACGCATTCTTCCATACTGAAAACCTTCGATCGTCAATATCTTATCAATTTGAAATGAACAATGATATCGAATTACTTCTTCTACCGCGCATAACTTGCTAACTACCTATAACACAACAAGTACACAGCTTTTGCGGCACTGACAAAATATCGTTTGACATGAAGCATACCCTCCCATATCATATGGTGTCTAAACACATTTACAGCCCATTCCGACTAGATTATTTATCTGACTCAATGGATAGTAGCTATACACTATCTACTTCTGTACCGTCTAAATAATACGTTGTCTCATTTGAGTTAAACTATTTATCTGATTCAACTACAGTACCAATGCTGACCATTTCTGCATTGGCTTAACATATTTCGTCTTATTTAGGTGAAAGCACCCAATATGACCTCACTTGAACAGCGCAAATACAAAAAGCACAGACTCAAGCACCTTTCATTGCGACAAGTACCAGCACCTCAAATGTGGCTTTGATTCCATCAGGACAAAGTCTTTTATATTCCGTTATGATTTTTCTGAGAGTGCTCATGGTAGTCATACCATAATTGATCCCTAAAATTGCACTACTTTGCGCAGTAGCATGTATATCAGTGAAAAGCTTATCTACGCTCGAGTATTCAACGACTACTTTTTCACTCGTCACAACAGGAAGCGCAAATCCAACTCTTTGTATGAGCCTTCCTGCGTCCTTAATATGAATAAAAGGAGACACTCTAGGCACAAAGCCATCATCCCTGTCTGCATTGAAGATAGCTTGCTTTAGTTCTAGCAATGTTTCAGGACCAAAAAGACTGACAAGACATATACCACCAACCTTCAAGGATTTGTATATAGCTGAAAAAGCATTAACTAAATCATTCACATGGTGCATAAACATACCACTTATGACGAGATCGAAATTATTTTCCCCGAGTTCAAAGTTGTCATCTTCGACGACAATCTTCTTACCAAAAATGGATTCTAGCATTTCGTGACATACATCCAGGTGGACGATATTCTCAAAAGAAAGACCTTCAAACTCTTTTAAGCTTATGAGAAGCTCCCCCCTGTGGGCACCAAAATTGAGGACGTCACTGAAGGTACCATTTATCTTCTCAAGCAGGAGTGCATATATCTCCAGTAAAAGGTAATAGTGGGATGCATTCACCCTAGCAAAGCGCTTCCTACGCGCAATTATGGCTCTTGTATTAAAGAGACGCTTCAACTTTACCTGAATTCTACACTTAGGATTTTATAGGTTTTCCTACCGCTCGGGAGATCTATTTCCACGATTTCACCGACTTCCTTATTCATTACTGCCTTTCCTATTGGCGAAGACACAGATATTTTTCCTTCCTTTATATCAGACTCGAGGTTACCTACGATCTTGTAGATTAGCACATTCTCACTTTCCATATTTTCTAGCGTCACGGAAGCACCAAACTTTACCCTTTTGCCGGTAAGCTGGGAAACATCTATCACCTCTGCCTCTGAAAGATATAACTGCAATTCCCTTATTTTTCCTTCAACAAAACTTTGCTCCTTTCGGGCCTCGTGGTATTCAGCATTTTCAGAAAGATCACCTAACTCCCTTGCCTGAGCGACTGCGGCTATAACTGATGGCTTCACTACTTTGACAAGGTTGTCTAATTCTTCCTGAAGTTTACAATACCCCTCCTTAGTGATAGGTAACTTTCGCATCCTGTACCCTCCAAAAGACAAATTTTATGCCAACAAAACAAAAGTAAGCGCCGTGATTCTACATCAAAATCCCATAAGAGTACACAAACCACAATTTCACTATTGGCTAAAATGTTTAATAAAGGGGACAGTACACAGTTTTTTTCTCAGTGATTTTGCCCCTTATCAAGGCAAGTCTGTGCAGCAGAAAACTAACCAAAAAGGAGTTGCGGCGTAAAACAAAAAATAGCAAAAGATTTTCAGCATAAAATTTTTGTAATACCATTCAGACTTGTATCACTTTTTTGTGAAAATGTCTGAGAAAGAGTTTGATGTAGTTGTCATAGGTGGTGGTCCTGCTGGGTATGTATGTAGCCTAAAAGCAGCACAACTCGGTATGAGGGTTGCGTGTATAGAAAAACGCGCTTCTCTAGGCGGAACCTGTTTAAACGAAGGATGTATTCCTTCTAAGGCTCTACTTCACTCATCCTACGCTTACTACTCTGCTAAAAAGCACTTCGATGTTCTCGGAGTAGAATGCTCTGATGTAAGGTTGAACCTAAAAAAGATGATGGGAAATAAATCCAGAATAGTAATGGAATTATCGCAAGGCATCGAGTTTTTATTCAAGAAAAATAAAGTTACCCGGTTTACTGGAACGGGCCGCATATCAGTTAAGGGTGACATGGAAAAAAAGTCCGTCATTATTGATAAAACTGAGACCGTACACGCAAAGTACATTGTTATTGCAACAGGGTCTGAAGCAGCTGAGCTTCCATTTGTGAAATGTGATGAGAAAAATATCTTATCATCACGTGGAGCACTACAACTAGACTCTGTACCCGAAAGCATGATCATCGTTGGAGGTGGAGCGATAGGGCTGGAAATGGCTTCCATCTGGTCAAGACTTGGCACTGAGGTCACTCTCATAGAATACGCGGATAGGGTCGCGGCAGCCTCAGATGGGGAAGTCAGCGTTTATCTTTTGAAATCACTAATAAAACAAGGCATCAAGTTCCATCTTTCCAGTAAGATTACGGAGGTAAAAAAAGAAAAGTTCATTTCCGCAACCTTTGAGAAAGATGCAAAAAGAGAAAGCATATCAGCAGAAAAAATTCTGGTCGCAATTGGCAGGAAGCCACACTCAGCCGATATCGGTATTGAGCTAGATAAGAACCCCTCTGGTTTCATAAAGGTGGATAAGAATTTTCAAACCAGCATTCCTGGAATATACGCCATAGGGGACGTGATTCCTGGTGTAATGCTAGCCCACAAAGCCGAGGAAGAAGGGGTAGCTGTTGCAGAAATCTTAGCAGGTAGAACGGGACATGTTGGATGGATTCCGTCTGTAATATATACTCATCCAGAAGTTGCAAGTGTAGGAAAAACCGAAGAAGAATTAAAAGCCATAGGTATAAAATACAAAGCCTCTAAATTTCCGTTTGCAGCGAATAGTAGGGCCAAAACAACTAACGACACAGAAGGTTTTGTAAAGATGCTAGTTGATGAACACGATACCATACTTGGTGTCCACATAATTGGACCATCTGCCTCTTCACTTATAGCTGAAGCCGTGCTGGCCATGGAATATGGCGCTTCAGCAGAGGATATCGCAAGAACCTGCCACTCTCATCCAGATCTAAACGAAGCAATGAAAGAAGCTGCCCTAGGAGCATTTTTCAAACCACTACACTCCTAATGATTTCTACTCCAGAGTTGGGTTGATATGGATTTTACAGTCCGTTCGCCCGCTGTACCTCTACTTGTTGCACATCGCAGTACACTTTCTTTGTTTTCTCTGTCATCGTAGAAAGTGTGTCGGTCGTAGAGCTTTGCCTTGCAAGCACGTCATCTAGAACTGCATTCAGTTTAGCAACATACACTGATGATTCTCTACGGTCCACAACCGAAGATAAAGAAGAAAGTGATCCTAAAATGAAGAAAAAAAGCATCAGAGTGGCATAGCCTGAGATTGCAAGTCTTCCCTCTTTGTAAAAAAAGGTAACGACTGTAACACCAACACCGCTGGCCATCTGAGCCATTATCTCAGCAATGAAAGTAGGCCGAATGCGTTTTTTCTGCTTTTCAAATGGAGTATACCCTTCTCTTGAAGAAGACAAGATCATACAGCTTTTTTCATAGGCAACTTTGATATGATTACACGTGCCACTTCTAGTGTGACTCACATAGAGTACAGAAGAAGAAATAACCATCTGCAGCAAAATGCTCATTGCCAGAAGTATGTACGTAACTTTTTTCTGCCCTCGCAGCATGCTTAGAGCCATTGCTGCACCCCTCAATGCTGCTATAGATAAAATCTCTAGGAGCACTCCACAATGCTTACCGCGTACATTTTCCTTGGCTTTTGCGCACTTCATCTTAGACGTTCTTTTTTTTCCTCATATTGGGATCTAATATTTTTTTACGCAACCTCAGAGATAACGGGGTCACTTCAACAAGCTCATCATCGTTAATATAGGCCATCATTTCCTCCAAGGTCATTATCAGAGGCGGACTAAGTTTAACCGCCTCATCACTACCAGCAGCACGAATATTGGTGAGCTGCTTACCCTTGAGGACATTCACATCAAGATCATTACCCCTGCTATGCTCACCCACTATCATCCCACAGTAGACTGGATCCTGTGGCTTCACAAACATTATGCCCCTATCCTGTAGATTGAAGAGCGCATAAGCAACAGCTTCCCCTTGTCCATTCGACACCAAGACACCATTAGACCTACTCTCTATTCTCCCCGAATAGGGCGCATATCCATGGAATACTTTATTTAGTATACCACTTCCTCTAGTGTCTGAGGAGAATCTCCCGTGGTATCCAATTAATGAGCGTGCAGGAATATGATACACCAGTCTTACTCTTCCTCCCGGATAATTTTCCATCGCTTGCATGATTCCTTTCTTTGCGTTTAGAGTTTCCATTACTATCCCTGCATATTCTTCATCCATATCGATTGTAAGTTCCTCGATCGGCTCCATTTTTTGACCATTTTCGTCAATTCTTATCACTACCTTTGGCCGTGAAACAGATAATTCAAAACCCTCTTTCCTCATGTTCTCGATCAGAACACCAAGCTGTAGCTCCCCGCGCCCCATAACTTCAAACTGCCCTTCTCCTTTTTCTTCCATTTTTATCGAAACGTTCGTTTTTACCTCTTGTAGAAGACGCGCCAAAATCATACGAGAAGTTAATTTATTTCCTTCTTTACCAGTAAAAGGAGAAGTATTGACAGAAATGTTTATGGAGATAGTTGCAGGATCAATTGGCATAGCATTGATTGCTTTATCCACGGATGGATGACATACGGTATCAGTTACTGATGTATCAGCCAAACCAGCAATAGCAATTATTTCACCGGCTTCTGCATTCTCAACAACCTTCTTCACCATGCCGTCAAAAATTTGCAATTTTGTTATGCGAGAATTCTCTAGCAATTCCCCATTCAAATTTATCGCCTTTACGGATGCATTCACTGACACAGAGCCTTGTTCTATCTTGCCAATTAAAATCCTTCCAAGGAAATTGTCATTCTCAAGCATTGTAACAAGCATTGCAAAAGGTGCCTCACTGTCATATTTTCGGACAGGTGTATACTCTATTATCGTCTCTAATAGTGGTACGAGGCTTTCTCGCTGATCGTCAAGGTTACGAACACACCAACCATCTCTACCAGAGGCATACAGAACCGGAAAATTTAGTTGCTCATCATTCGCCTCTAGAGCAAGAAAAAGATCGGATATTTCATTGATGACCTCTTCAATTCTCCTATCTGGACGATCAACTTTGTTTATTATCACTATAGGTCTCAATCCTACCTTAAGCGCCTTCGAGAGAACAAACTTTGTTTGCGGCATAACACCCTCTGCACTATCAACAAGTAGCATAACAGAGTCCACCATTGACAGAATGCGCTCCACTTCGCCTCCAAAATCTGAGTGTCCTGGTGTATCTATAAGGTTGATTTTCACATTCCCGTAAGACACAGAAGCAACCTTTGAGAACATTGTAATACCACGTTTCTGTTCTAACGGATTTCTGTCCATACCGACCTCATCCAAAACATTGGCCTGCCTAAGCAAATTATTAGTCAAGGTTGTTTTTCCGTGATCCACGTGAGCAATTACGGCTATGTTTAGAGTGTTGTTATTCATATAAACCCAGGGCTACTCGTGGGATTATAACATAAATAAAATAATATTGAGGACATGAGGTTCCATATAAAGATGCCATTTTTTACAAAAAATTACATGAGCAAATACAGTAACCCAGAAACACAGCAAATCTCGAAAACCACACACAATTCGTCACCGCAAAGAATAAAATAATTGAAAAAGAAATAAAGTCTTTTCAAAATTGAAGAAATTGCACCAGGTGAGGAACAGACAGTATGAGTTACTAACATGTAAAGGGTGACTAACTATTCGTATGTAGTACAATTCACACTCTAACACTAGGGAAAGGTACTCAATGTCTAAAACCTTAATGATAATAGACGCATATAACTTCCTCTTTAGCGCGTACTTTGCTCTCCCAAACCTAACACACGACGAACTGCCAGTGGGAGCGGTATATGGTTTCTTAAATATATTGCTAAAGCACCTTCGAAACAAACCAGAATATCTGGTCGTTGCACTGGATAATGGCAAATCGACATTTAGAGAAAGTATATACGGCAACTACAAAGCAAACAGACCGCCAGTTCCCGGAAACCTGACCCCACAATTCGCTCTTCTTAGGGAGTGCGTAGATGTTTTAAATCTTAATCCACTCGAAATTGAAGGGTTTGAGGCTGATGATATCATAGCAACTCTGGTAAGGAAGTTTTCTAAAAGTGACATAAAAATAAAGATACTTTCGACCGACAAGGATCTTATGCAACTTGTCAGTGAGAATGTACATATCGTAAATCCAATAAAAAACAGGATTATAGGAATTAACGAGGTTAAGGAAAAATTTGGTGTCTTTCCAACACAAATGACAGATTTTCTCTCCCTTGTTGGTGACGCATCTGACAATATTCCAGGAGTGCCTGGAATTGGCGTAAAAACAGCTGCAAAACTTCTTAATACATTTGGCACAATAGACAACTTTAGACTTAATGAAGTCTCACCAGCAAGAATTAGAGAAAGTCTTCTTAGACACCAAGATCAACTTACTCTATCAAAAAAATTGGTCTCGCTTGCAGATAATATACACATTCAGTGTTCTCTCGATTGTATACGCTATCAGCAACAAGATGATACAAAACTATTAACCTTTCTACAAAAATACGGCTTTAAAAACCTTATTCCAAAACTAGTTAAGAGTACTCCTAAACAGTCACTGCATATTATAAAATCGACAAATAAAATCAACGATTTTATTCTTAGCGCCAAATATGGAGGCCAGATTGCCATTTATAAAAATGCTCGGGAAACTATTTTTAGTACACAAGAGAGCTCGATCATAAGTGATCTCAACACACTCAAAGATTTGCTTACAGATCAGTCAATAAAGAAAATTTTTCATAGTGACAATATACCCCATCCCGACCCTGCAAATGAGTCTTTTGAGGATTTAAAAGTAATTGCTTATCCTCTGAATACTTTGAACACAGATCTTGAGTACTTATTCTCACACTACCTCGGAGAAACTTCCACGGAAGCGTTTCATAAAAGGCTAAATGAACTTTATGCAAAACTACGCAATGCAATGTTCACAGAAAAGGTACTTACTCTGTACTATAAGGTGGACAAACCTCTGATTAACGTCATAAAACACATAGAAAAGAATGGTATATCGGTGGATGTAGAACAACTACACTCACTATCCACGCAAATATCAAGCGAACTAGAGGAAATAGAAAATAAGATCTTTGATACTGCTGGAAAGACTTTTTCTCTGCAATCACCAAAACAACTTGGAAAGGTATTATTCGAAGAAATGCAAATACCCATTCAGAAAAAGTTGAAAACTGGCTTACCCAGCACAGACAACGAAGTGTTGACTAAACTAAGCCTTCAGGGCTATGTGATTGCAGACGATCTCCTATCGTGGAGACATTATATTAAACTGAAAACTGCATACATAGATCCACTTCTTCTGAAGGTAAATCCGAGTGAAAAAACACATCGTATCTCCACTACTTACTCCACAACACTTACACTTACAGGAAGGTTGAGCTCATCGAATCCAAATCTTCAAAACATACCAAGAGAAAAAAGTATACGAAAAATTTTTACAGCAAAAGAAGGACATCATTTTTTATGTGCGGATTACTCTCAAATCGAACTAAGAGTTCTTGCGCACATCGCGAACGTAGAGCGTTTGCAATGCGCTCTAGCAAGTGGCTCGGATCTACACACACTTACAGCAAGTCAAATTTTTAAAACGGATAAAATTACGCCAGATTTGCGCAACAAAGCCAAGGCGGTAAATTTCGGCATAGTCTACGGAATAACAAACTTCGGATTATCAAAACAGCTCGCGATCTCAAAAGAGGAAGCAGCCTCATACATACAGAAATATTTCGATGAATATCCAGAAATCAAAAGCTATATGAATCGCATAAAGAGTCAAGCAAAAAAGGATACTTACGTCAAAACAATAATGAACCGTAAATGTCCCATTCAGAATATAAATAGTGATAATCATTTGATCTCACTCGTAGCAGAGAGATCTGCCATAAATGCTCCTATACAGGGCACAGCCGCAGATATCATACGTGCAGCTATGGTTCGAATAGCACAAGAAAAAGAACTACTCTCACACGTGGTAATGCAGGTACATGATGAGCTTGTATTCGAGCTCGAAACAACTGTAATCCAGCAATTGGCAAAAAAAATAAAACGAATAATGGAAGAATTCCATGAAATACCACTCTTGGTAGAGCTGAAACACGGACCGAACCTTGGAGAACTCGAGGAATTAAAACTTTAGCAAAACACACTAGCCAAAAAGAAGTTAAGCCCTACAACACGTAGGGCAAACGAAACTCACCAAAAAGCATGTGCTTAGTACCTAGTGTAGCGGAAACTAGAAAGCTACGCTCAGCCAGTACAAAAATGCAAACAGCAAAAGCCAAACCACATCGACAAAGTGCCAATACCAGGCAGCAAACTCAAGCCCCAAATGATTCTGAGGAGTGAACTGTCCAGCTCTGGCACGGAAGTAGCAGACCGCAAGAAAAACTGTACCAACAATCACATGAAGCCCATGAAAACCTGTGGCTATATAGAAATTAGATGAGTAAATAGCCTTGTAACCCTCCTCGGCAAGTGCAAAGGTAGAGTGATAATATTCGTAGCCCTGTAAGCAAGTAAAAATTAACCCAAGCACCACGGTGTATAAGAGTCCTTTGATTACACCATCGTTATCACCCTTAAGTACAGAACGATGCGCCCAGGTCACAGAAGCACCTGAGAGAAGAAGAATCATTGTGTTAAGAAGCGGCAAATTCCATGGATTAACAGCCGTGATACCTTCAGGAGGCCAAGTTAGTCTTACTCCAGGCCAAGGACCTTCCATAATGTATGCCGGATCAAGCCAAGCCTTGAATATCGACCAGAAGAACGTAAAGAAAAACATCACCTCCGTAAAGAGGAACAATACCATTCCTATTCTCAATCCCCTCTGAACAAGAGAAGTATGCGCCTTACCTACAACGCCATCAGCAACGACATCCCGCCACCAGTAAAACATACAAGCTAAAAGGAGTACCGTGCAAGAAAAAAGGGCAAATCGACTATAAGGAAACGAATGCATAAAAAACGCAGCCGAAGCCAGCATTCCAAAAGAAGAAGCGGCAGTAAAAATAGGCCAAGGACTAGGATTCAAAACATGAAAACCATCTTTACTCATACTCAACTACACCTCGAAAAACAATAAACAGTATACTAAACAGAGGTCATATCACCATCTACTCCAACAGATACCTGTTTACCTCGCTGCTCGCCAGTAAATTCGCGCTTTAACTTATCGATAAAATACCCAGCACCAACAGGCAACAACCTACCTGCTATGATATTCTCTTTCAGACCTCTTAACCTGTCAACCTTACCGGCAACTGCAGCTTCTGTTAACACCTTAGTAGTCTCCTGAAATGATGCTGCCGAAATAAACGACTCTGTTTGCAAACTTGCTCTTGTAATGCCCAATAGGATCGGTACATAAGAACAGCATCTCAACCCCTGTGATGCCATAACTTCATTAATCCGCTCTACACGAGACTTATCAATCTGCTCCCCAATTAGGAAAGTTGTATCACCAGCATCAGTGATCTCAACTTTTTGTAGCATCTTACGGATTATAACTTCAATGTGTTTATTATTGATTTTAACACCCTGCAACCTGTAGACACGCTGTATCTCGCTAATCATGTACTCCGCAAGAGCTTCCAAACCAAGCACCCTGAGGATCTCGTGCAAATCCGGGTCACCATCCATAAGGGGCTCACCCTTTCTAATAAAGTCGCCCTCACTAACAATCAAATGTCTACCTTTTGGTACAAGGTACTCATAAATTCGCTCTTTATCTTCACGAGATCTGACAATAACTTTTCTTTTTGATTTATAGTAATCCTTTGCGAATTCGACGTAACCATCAATTTCACTAATCACCGCATTAACTTTAGCTTTTCTCGCTTCAAACAGCTCGATTACACGAGGTAGACCACCAGTAATATCACGTGTCGTTGTTGACTCTTTTGTGATCTTCGCAATCACATCTCCAGCTTCAACAACATCGCCATTTGATACACTTAATATTGCTCCAAGCGGCAGCAGATAAACCGCATCTTTGGACTGCTGACACGTTGCAATTGAACCAGTTTCATCAAGTATTTCGACGCGTGGACGCAAACCTGACGAAGACTCCGCCTGACGCCAATCAACAATCATTCTATTTAAAATCCCGGTGCTCTCATCATGAACCTCATTGTATGAGACACCCTCTATCATATCCGCATAAGACACCTTACCGGACGCCTCTGCTATTATCGGAACAGTGTACAAATCCCAGTCAGCCAACTTCTTCCCAATTGGAACGACTTCACCTTCTTTTACATATACAGTCCCACCATACTGCACCCTACCTTGGAAGTGTTCTATACCAAGAGAATCGATCAATAAGATCTCAAACGACCTACTTAAGACAACATAGTTGCCATCACGGTCCGTGATCAAGTTCGCGTTTGTAAACTTAACCTTACCCCCACAAAACGCGACCATACTCGAGTTTTCCACCCTGCGCGTTGCGGCACCACCAACGTGGAATGTTCTCATCGTTAGCTGTGTTCCAGGTTCACCTACCGACTGAGCAGCAATCACACCTACTGCCTCACCAAGGGCAACCAACTTCCTATTCGAAAGATCTGCACCATAGCACTTGCGACATATACCGTGTTTACTCGTGCATGTGAGAACCGAACGAATCCGAACCGAATCTATACCAAGCGACTCTATTCTCTCGATAGACTTATAATCGAACATCTCTCCCGCACGCACTATCACGGAACCATCCGATGGGTCTATAATATCGGCTGCAGAAACCCTACTGAATATACTGTCACTGAGCGGTATAATCACCACACCGCCCTCAACGGTGGCACGAACCACCAGCCCCTCAGAGGAGCCGCAATCCTCCTCAACAATAATAGAATCCTGTGCTACATCAACTAACCTACGAGTCAGATAACCAGAGTTCGCAGTTTTTAATGCCGTATCTGCAAGCCCCTTACGCGCGCCATGCGTAGAGTTAAAGTACTCTAACACACCCTGTCCTTCTCTCAAATTTGATATAATCGGATTCGGGATAATCTCACCAGATGGTTTGGCCATCAGTCCTCTCATCCCAGCAAGCTGTTTTATCTGCGCGGCGGAACCCCTAGCACCGGATTGTGCCATCATAAAAATGGAATTCATCTCTGCAACGCTTTCGTACCCAGAAATTCCATCCATCATGTCTTTTGCAACAAGGTCTGTACACTTTTGCCATGCATCAACAACCTTATTGTACTTTTCGTGTTTGGTAATCAAACCCTCTTGATACTGAAATTCGTACTCCTTGACCTCTTCGTTTGCTCTTTTTACATGCTCTGCTTTTGTCGGTGGCACAACCATATCATCTTTCCCAAAGGAAATACCCGAAAGCGTAGCATACCGAAAACCCAATTCCATGATGCCGTCTGCAAACTCAACAGTTTTACCATGACCACAAGTCCTATACACCAAATCAACCAGATTGCTTATATCTCTAACAGTAAGCACCATGTTTATACTCTCAAACGGCACGCCTTTTGGAAGAATCTTAAATAACTGCAATCTACCAAAAGTTGTTGTATAAACCTTGACCTCACCCTCTAGTTCAACACCACACCTGATTTTAGTGTGAAGCCTAATATCACCATTCCCAAAAGCATACTCAGCTTCCCATGCAGCACAGAAAGTCACCGGGTGAACAACATCTCCTTTCTCCTCGAGGCTTAGATAATACACACCTAAGACTATATCTTTAGATGGGATAATAATCGGCCGTGAATTCGCTGGATTCAGGACATTATTCGTCGACATAACAAGCAACCTAGCTTCAACCTGTGCCTCAATAGACAAAGGCACGTGAACAGACATCTGATCACCGTCAAAATCGGCGTTAAAAGCAGTACAAACCAACGGGTGCAACTGTATAGCCTTACCTTCAATGAGAACCGGCTCGAATGCTTGGACACTCAACCTATGAAGCGTAGGTGCTCTATTCAAAAAGACAGGATGCTGATGAATAACCTTTGCAAGTACATCCCAAACTTCCGGCTGTTCATTTTGCACCATTCTCCGAGCAGTCTTGATCGTTGGCGCAATCCCATAAAGCTCCAGTTTAGAGTATATAAAAGGTTTAAATAATTCTAGCGCAATTTTCTTAGGCAAACCGCACTGGTGGAGCTCTAAAGCTGGACCAACAACTATCACGGATCTTCCAGAGTAGTCTACGCGCTTACCAAGCAGATTTTGCCGGAACCTACCTTGTTTTCCCTTAAGCATATCACTAATGGATTTGTAAGGGCGCTTGTTACTACCTTTAATAACCTTTGCACGACGCCCATTATCAAAAAGTGCATCTACAGCTTCCTGTAACATGCGCCTTTCGTTATTTATGATGATATTAGGCGCTTTCAGATAGATCAGACTTTTCAGTCTATTGTTCCGGTTGATCACTGACCTGTACAATGCATTCAAATCAGAGGTCGCAAACCTTCCTCCATCCAACATTACAAGCGGTCTAAGATCAGGTGGCATTACCGGTATGACATCCAAAATCATATCAACTGGCCTACTATCTGATCCAAGAAACTGTTCTACTAGACGCAACGTCTTAATGATCTTTTTCTTCTTTACTTCAGAATTTGTTGCAGCCGCTTGAGAGCGCAATTTCACTGCCATCTTTTCCAGATCCAGTGAGGCAAGCATATGCCTGATAGCCTCGGCACCTATCATCGCAGTAAACGAGTCAGGACCGTACTCACGAACCGCATTCATATAGGTTTCATCAGTGATGAGCTCGTGCTTAGTAAATGTAGTAACACCCGGATCGATCACTATATATAGCTCAAAGTAGAGCACCTTCTCCACGTTTTTAAGCGTCAAATCCAGCAAGATGCAAATCTTCGATGGAAGAGATTTCAAGAACCATATATGTGCAACAGGACTAGCCAATTCTATATGGCCCATACGCTCACGGCGTACCCTAGAGGAAGTAACTTCTACTCCACACCTCTCACAGATTACCCCACTATACTTAATCTTTTTATATTTTCCACAAAGACACTCGTAACTCTTCGTCGGACCAAAAATTTTTGCGCAAAAAAGACCATTCTTTTCTGGCTTGAACGTCCTGTAATTGATAGTCTCAGGCTTGGTGACTTCCCCATAAGAGAGAGAGCGTATCTTATCAGCACTCGCAAGGGAAATCTTGATACCATCAAAATCAACCGAGCCGCCACCACTCTGGCGAAAACTCCTAAAATCTCCCATAAACAAAAAGGACCACCCCTATAGAAACCGAAAGCAAATATTCTCTTTAACTAACTACTGTTCCGATGCCGCTAATGCAAGACCGCCAAAATCTTCTTTTTTTTCTAAGTCGGAACAAAACTCCACATTTAAACACAAAGCCCTCAACTCATTCATCATCACATTAAAGGACTCGGGAACACCATAGTAAAAATCATTATCACCACGCACTATTGAATCGTACACATTGACACGACCTACTACGTCATCAGATTTGATGGTAAGCATTTCCTGCAACGCAAATGTTGCACCATAAGCTTGCAATGCCCAGCATTCCATTTCACCAAAACGCTGTCCACCAAAATGTGACTTTCCTCCAAGTGGCTGCTGCGTTATCAAACTGTAGGAGCCAATAGAGCGTGCATGAATCTTATCATTCACTAAGTGATGCAACTTCAGCATA